>CP144822.1:0-129703 GCA_036689435.1 Candidatus Stammera capleta
AATGAATGAATAATAATAAAAAAAAATTTTTAATAATTGATACTATATTATATATATATAAAATATATTATGCACTAAAAAAAAATAATTTAAATATCAAAAAAATTATAATTATATTTATTAATATAATTTTAAAAAAAATTAAATATTTTAATATAGAATATATATTTTTTATTTCTGATAAAGGAATATGTAAAACACGTAAAAATATTTATAAACTATATAAATCTAATAGACAAAAACAATCTAAAAAATTTAAATACATTGCAAAACAAATATTATTATTTTTAAAATTTATAAATATAAAAAATATCTATATAAAAAATATAGAAGCAGATGACATCATATGTAGTTTAACTATGAAGATTAAATTATCTTATAATCATAACTATATTATATATATATTATCTAATGATAAAGATTTAACACAATTAGTAAATAAAAATATATACTTAATTATCCATAATAATAAAATTTTAGATATTAATGGTGTTAAAAAAAAATACGGAGTATACCCTAAATTAATAAAAGATTTATTAATACTATCAGGAGATAAATCTGATAATATACCTGGTATAAAAGGAATAGGTATAAAAACAGCTATAATTTTATTAAATAAAATAGGTAATTTAACATCAATATATAAAAATTTACTTAAAATAAAATTTATAAAATTATATAACAATAAAAAAATTATTTATAACTTAATTAATTATAAATATAAAATTACTCTTTGAGATAAATTAATCACATTAAACCATAAACTTCAATTAAAATTAAATTATAAAAAATATTTATCCAAAATTTTATTAACAAAAAATATTAAAAAAGAAATTATTAATTTTTATAATAAACATATTACATAATTTATATATATATATATTTACAATATACAAAAATAATTTTGTCAATAATAAACAAAATTATTTTGTATACTTTTAACAAATATCTAAAACAATTAGTAGACACATACTACAAACTTATTTTAGATTTATTATCTTTAAATTTATGATAATAATCTAATAGAGATATTATCTACACTATCTCTAGATGTAATATCAAAACTATTCTGTTCTGCTACATCATAAGTATCTACAACAAATATTTTTTTAATTAATGTAGGATCAACATTAACTTCTAATAAATAAGAAATAATATTATCTATTTTTTGATTAATATTAAATTGATGATTAATACTAATTGGTGAATTAGTCTCATTAATATAATCAATTTCTATAGAATTAACTTTTACTTTAGAAGTATTAATAATATTAACTATATTATTTAATTTATCAATATTATTAGTATCTAATATATTATTTTGTTGAGGTAAATCTAATACTACATGATAATTAAATATATGGTGTTGTTTAAAAAATTTACTTAAAGTAAAGGTAGCTTTATTAATCCATTTATCTATGACCACATTAGGTGTTAAATTATAAATTAATCCTAAATTAAATGATATATCATTTATACAATATTTAAAAAATATTTCTTCATCTACTAATGTATTTAATTGTGTTTCTAATCTAGTAACTAAATTTTTATTAAGATTAATATCTACACCTAAATTAAATAAAGAAGTAACTTCATTAAATTCAAAATCACTATAAGAATAATCTAAATTTTCCCCTTTATATAAAGAAGAATAAGATAAATAAGCACCTAATTTAGTATAAAAATTAATAAATTTTCTAAAATTAAATAAATTAAATTTTAATCCTAAATCAATACCATAATTTATATACCAATTACTTATTGTATCATCAAATATTCTTAGTATACCTACATTATTATATCCTACTTCGAAACCTAAATATTTAGTAATATCATGACCTACTAATACACCTAAATATGTATCATTTATAATATTTAAATGTACTTTTTCTATTTTATACTCAGTTTCATTCATATACAAAATACTACTAAATTGAGTATAACCTGTTTTTAGTCCTATATAAAATTTACGAGGTTCATTATTAAATGCTAATGCTGTAACTGCACTAAAACTCATTAAACAACAAACAGTAACTACATTCCATAAAGAAGATTTCTTCATAACAGATACCTATTTATATAAATATTAATATTTATTAAATTAAACCTAATGTAAAAACCAAACTTATTACTAATAATCATTATTAGTATAGCGTATAATAATAAACAAACAAGTATAAATATTAATAAATTTTATATAAAACTAAGTATTTTGTATTTTATTCATAATCTATCTATACCAATAGATTAACTTAACTAATTATAAAAATATATAATTTTATGAATAATATATTTACATAAAGAAATATTACATTATTAACCAATAATATAATTTTTAAAAGAAAAAATACTATATTTATAATATTATTTACATTAAATTAATACTTTAAATTTACTAAAAAAATATATTTACATATATATAAAACATTGATTAAAATATAAATCATAATTTCATAATTAAATATGATATAATATTATTTATATTAAATATAAAAATTATTTCTATATACTAATATTTAATATTATATAAATAGAAATTTTTTATCTATCATATAAATAAATATTGTATATGAACAATATTTCAATATATTACATTTTTTTTATAATATTTATTAAAAAAAAAATTTTTTACTAAAAAAACTATATTACTATTACCTTATGGTAAAGTACATATAATATCTCTTATATACATATTCTCTTTTAAAAAACCAATTAATTAAATAATATTTAACTCAACAAAAAATTATATTATAATTAAAATATATATAAAAAAATATCTTTTTATAAAAATAAAATATTTCAATATCTTCATATCTAATTATCTTTATCAACAAATATATTTATATAAAAACAATTATATATTCTATTATAGACAAAACAATATATTTAATAATAAAAAAATAAAAAAATAATATTTTTATATATCTATCCATATATAGTATATATCATATCTAATGAGAGTATATATCATTCATTACATAATAATTATATATAGTTACACGACATAAGTAAGTAATGCTCAGAGGCGGAATTGAACCACCGACACGAGGATTTTCAGTCCTCTGCTCTACCGACTGAGCTATCTGAGCTAATTTAAAATAAATAATCCCAGTATTATAAAGAATTCAAAATATATGTATAATAAATAATTATTACTATTACACATGTTATAATTAAAGAGATCATCTTAACATGATATTCATTATATATTATTTTTAAATAATAATAAATAGCAAAAAATAAATATATAAACACTAGTTATAGTAATTAAGGAAAAATATATGAACATCAGACCTTTACATGATCGTATTATAGTAAAACGTAAAAATATCGAATCTAAAACTACAGGAGGTATAGTATTAACTGGATCTGCTTTAGGTAAATCTACAAAAGGTGAAGTCTTAGCTGTAGGTAAAGGAAGAATATTAGATAATGGTAAAATAAAACCTTTAGATATAAAAATAGGTGATTTAATTATTTTTAATGATGGATATGGAGTAAAATCAGAAAAAATTGATAATGAAGAAGTTTTAATTATGTCAGAAAGTGATGTATTAGCAATAATTGAACAATAAAAATTCATATTTTATTAATTAATATAATACATTTAAAATTAAATACATATTTATTATAAGGATATTATAATATGGCAGCTAAAGATGTAAAATTTGGTAACGAAGCACGTATTAAAGTATTACGTGGTGTCAACATACTAGCTGATGCAGTACGAGTAACTTTAGGTCCTAAAGGTCGTAATGTAATTTTAGATAAATCATTTGGTGCACCAGCTATTACAAAAGATGGTGTTGCTGTAGCTAGAGAAATAGAATTAGAAGATAAATTCGAAAATATGGGCGCACAAATGGTAAAAGAAGTAGCATCTAAAGCTAATGATGTAGCTGGTGATGGTACTACTACTGCTACTGTACTAGCACAATCTATAGTAAATGAAGGTTTAAAAGCAGTAGCTGCCGGTATGAACCCTATGGATCTTAAAAGAGGTATAGATAAAGCTGTAAATGCAGCTGTAACAGAATTAAAAAAATTATCAGTACCTTGTACAGATTCTAAATCTATAGCACAAGTAGGAACTATATCTGCTAATGCTGATGACACAGTAGGTAATTTAATAGCGCAAGCTATGCAAAAAGTAGGTAAAGAAGGAGTTATTACAGTAGAAGAAGGTACAGGACTACAAGATGAATTAGATGTAGTAGAAGGAATGCAATTTGATAGAGGATATCTTTCTCCATATTTTATTAATAAAACAGATACAGGTACAATAGAATTAGACAATCCTTTCATTTTATTAATAGATAAAAAAATTAATAATATACGTGAAATGTTACCTATATTAGAAAATGTTGCTAAATCTAATAAACCTTTATTAATAATAGCTGAAGATATAGAAGGTGAAGCATTAGCTACATTAGTAGTTAATAATATGAGAGGTATAGTCCGTGTAGCTGCTGTTAAAGCACCTGGTTTTGGAGATAGACGTAAAGCTATGTTACAAGATATAGCTATATTAACACACGGTACAGTAATCTCTGAAGAAATTGGGATGGAATTAGAAAAAACTACATTAGAACATTTAGGACATGCTAAAAAAACTATAATAAATAAAGACAATACAACTATTATTGACGGTGCAGGTAACCAAAAAGATATTAACGATAGAATATATCATATACGTCAACAAATAGAAACATCTACTTCAGAATATGATAAAGAAAAATTACAGGAAAGAGTAGCTAAATTAGCTGGAGGAGTAGCAGTACTTAAAGTAGGAGCAGCTACAGAAGTAGAAATGAAAGAAAAAAAAGCAAGAGTAGAAGATGCCTTACATGCTACCCGAGCAGCAGTAGAAGAAGGAGTCGTAGCTGGAGGAGGAGTTGCTTTAGTTAGAGTAGCTGAAAAATTATCAAATTTATTAGCTCAAAATGAAGATCAAAATGTAGGTATTAGAGTAGCATTAAAAGCTATGGAATCACCTTTACGTCAAATCGTATCAAATACAGGAGAAGAACCATCAGTAGTAGCTAATAATGTAAAAGCTGGTAATGGTAATTATGGATATAACGCAGCTACTGAACAATATGGTGATATGATTGAAATGGGTATTCTAGATCCTACAAAAGTTACTAGATCCGCTTTACAATATGCAGCATCTGTAGCTGGATTAATGGTAACTACTGAATGTATGATAACAGATTTACCTAAAAATGATAAAGCAGATATTAATACACCAAGTAATCATATGGAAAATAATCATTTAGGTAATATGAGTGGTGGTATGATGTAAAAGTCATAAACTTAATATATTAGTAAAAAATTTTTATATATAAATATAATAATTTTTTATTCCTCCTTAAATAAAGGAGGAATAAAATTTAATAATAAACAAAATAATCTTATATAGATTCACATAAGTTTAATACAAAATTTTTAAATATAATTTAAAAACAATAAATATTGATATGCAAAACATTACTAATAATATTAATTATAATTATATAATTAATCATATTCGACAAAACAAAAACACTGGATCTACTAAAATACAAATATTTTTTTTAACTTATAAAATTAATAAATTACATCAACATTTTCACATACATAAAAAAGATTATCATAGTAAAAAAGGATTACTAAAATTAGTATTTCAACGTCGTAAATTACTTATATACTTAAAAAAAAAAAATTTAAACAAATACTATTTTATATTACATGAATTACATTTACGTAATTAATATAAATAGATATTAATATATAATAAAAATATCTATTAAAAAATAAGGAATATATTTTGCTGAAACCAATCACATTAGAATTCACATATGGCAAATATAATTTAAAACTTGAAACAGGATATATAGCTCAACAAACAAACGCTACTGTTATTGCTAGTATGAATGAAACAGTAGTTATTGTTACAATAGTGAGTAATGGTACGTTACCAATGAAAAAAAATTTTTTCCCATTAAGTATCCATTATCAAGAAAAATTTTATTCTGCTGGTAAAATACCTGGAAGTTTTTTTAGAAGAGAAAGTAGATTAAGTGATACGGAAATTATTATATCTAGATTAATAGATAGATCTATTCGTCCTTTATTTAAAAATAATTTTCATGATATACAAATAGTTATTAATGTAGTTTCATTAGATCCTCAAATTAACGCAGATATTATTTCTATTATAGGAGTATCTGCCGCATTAAGTATCTCTAATATTTATTACAAACATATTATTGGTGTAGCTAAAGTAGGTTATATTAATAACAAATTTATTTTAAATCCTAATTTAACAGATACAATTCATAGTCAATTAGAACTTATTGTATCTGGTACTACAAAAAATATTTTAATGATTGATGCATCATCTGATAATTTGAAAGAAAATATCATTTTAAATGCAATACAATACGCTGTAGATCATTACCAATGTATTATTAAGAATATAATATTATTTACTAAAAAAGTATTAGGTAATAAAAAAAAACATTTCCTTGTATATTACAAATTACCTCAAAAAATAAAAAAACATATTCGACTACATTATACATATAATATTACCCAACATTTAAGTAACCCAAATAAAAATTCACGTAAATTACAATTAAATAAAATTAAACAAGAAATATTATTTCATTATAATCCTTATAATTTTGCTATAAAAGAATATTTACTTCTACAAGTTATTGAAAAAATAGAAAAAAATATTTTAATTAATAGATTATTGTTACATAAAAAAAGATTAGATAATCGTCGTATATATGATATACGTAATATAGATATAAAAATTAATTTTTTACCTAAAAGAGTACATGGTTCAGCTTTATTTACTCGAGGTGAAACACAATCACTAGTAACAGTAACATTAGGTACTTCAAAAGATGCACAAAGTTTTGATGATATTTTTTTAGGTAATCGTATAGATAATTTTATTTTCCATTATAATTTTCCCCCTTATTCAGTAGGAGAAATAGGTAATATAGGTTTACCTAAACGTCGTGAAATAGGTCATGGTTACTTAGCTAAAAAAGGTCTATTACCAGTTATACCATCAAATAAAACTTTTCCATATACAATTAGATTAGTATCTGAAATTATGGCATCTAATGGTTCTTCTTCTATGGCATCAGTATGTGGCGCATCACTAGCATTAATGAATGCTGGTGTACCTATTAAATATGCTGTAGCCGGTATAGCTATGGGATTAATAACCACTAAAAAAAAACTTTATATATTAACTGATATTATGGGTGATGAAGATAGATTAGGAGATATGGATTTTAAAATTGTAGGTACACATACTGGTATTACCGCATTACAAATGGATATTAAAAATGCTAATATTAATTTAAATATTATTCAATTAGTTTTACATAAAGCACGTAAATCTAGATTATCTGTTTTAGAAAAAATGAATCAAACTATTAATAATTCTAATGTAAAATTATCACCATATGTACCTAAAATATATAAATTAAAGATTGATATTAATAAAATTAAAGATGTAATAGGTAAAGGTGGATCTGTTATTAAAAGTTTAACTGAAAATAATAATTGTTCTATAGAAATTGAAAATGATGGAAATATTAAAATTATTAGTAATAATAAAGAAAATGTACGAAATGTTATTAACAGTATTAAAAATATTATTACTAAAATTAAAATTGGTTCTATTCATATAGCTAAAATTATTAAAATAGTAGATTTTGGTATATTTGTAACATTTTTAGAAACTAAACAAGGATTAATACATATATCTCAATTTAAATTACCTCAGAAAAAAAATTTATTAAATTATTTTAAATTAGGACAATATATTTCAGTAAAAATTTTAGATATTAATCGATATGGTAAAATTAAATTAAAATTAGAAAATAATCAATATTATATAAAATAATAATATATTAGATATAAGATATATTATTATTGTGATAAATTATTTAGATAATTTTGGATTCAATATGAAATCTCATGAAAATATACTTAAAAAAAATAATACTTTTAATCAATTTGGTTTAAAACCAAATATTTTACGTCTTCTACAAGAAATAAAATATAATATACCTACAGATATACAACTAAAATGTATACCATATTTTTTACAAAATTATGATATTTTAGGTATAGCTAAAACAGGTAGTGGAAAAACAGCTTCTTATATTTTACCAATTTTAAACAAAATTATTTCTTCTATTAATATTTTACAAGTATTGGTATTAATACCGACTAGAGAATTGGCTATACAAATAGCTAATTCTTTTAAAGAATTTTCTAAATATATTCCTAATATTAAAATATTAGCACTTTATGGAGGGCAAAAATATTTTGTACAAATACAATCTTTAAAAAAAGGTGTACATATTATTATTGCTACTCCTGGTAGATTATTAGATCACATTAAAAAAAATAATGTATCAATTAATAGAATTAAAATATTAGTATTAGATGAAGCTGATGAAATGTTACATATAGGTTTTATAAAAGATGTAAAGTTAATTTTATCTAAAATTACTCATAAACATCAAACTGTATTATTTTCAGCTACCATGCCTAATTTTATACATAAAATTAGTAAAAATTTTATGTATAAACCTAAAATAATTAATTTTTTAACACCGGATGAAACAATACCTAGTACGATACAACAATATTATTGTTTAATACAACATCATTCAAAAATAGAAAGTTTAATTAATTTTTTAGAGACAGAAGTATTTACAACTGTAATTATATTTGTGCGTACTAAAAATAGTACTGTAATTATATCTTCAATATTACAAAAAAAAGGATATTTAAGTTTATCATTAAATGGAGATATGAATCAAAATAACAGAGAACAAACACTTAACAAATTAAGAAATAAAACAATATCTATTTTAGTAGCTACTGATCTAGCAGCACGCGGATTAGATATCTTGCATATTAATCTAATTATTAATTATGATATTCCTACTGATTTAGATACCTATATACATAGAATAGGACGTACTGGTAGGGCTGGAAATATAGGAAAAACTATTTTATTTATAGAAAATCATGAAAGATTTTTTTTGTCTTTAATAAAAAAAAAAAAATATATTTGTATTAAACAAATATTAATACCAGATAAACATATTTTACTACAAAACAGAATACTTAAATTATCTAATTTAATTAATTTACAATTAGATACTAAATTAAATATATTTTATACTAAATTATTAAATTGTATTAAAGAACATATTCCATTAAATGAAACACAAATAACATTATCTTTATTACATTTAATATATACAAAATATTATTCACATAATGTACTATTATTTACTCATAGAACAAATAATCTATCAAATAAATATAAACGTTCTTCTTTAAGAAATAACAAATATAATTTTAGTAAAAAATCATATTTTAGAAAAAAATTCTCTTTATATAAATTATATTGATATCATAAACAAAATACATTAGATTGTATGATAATTAGAAAATATCTTGCTAAAAAGACTAATATAAATATAAATTTTATTCATATTATTAAAAATACATCACAATATTTAATTATAAAAATATATTTAACAACTACTATAAATTTACTCTATCATTATAAAATTTTAATACATGATAAAATATATTTATTTAATAAAATAAAATAAATTATAGGTGATAATGGATTTGAACCATTGACCTTCTCCTTGTAAAAGAGACACTCTACCATCTGAGCTAATCACCTTTATAAAAACAAAAACCATGTATATAGTTATATATTCCCCCTGCCCGCCTCTTTGTTTATTATAAGAACTTTTTTGTGTTTTGTCAATAGTTTTAGTAAATATATTATATTATTTTTTTGTATTTATTAAATAATTGTTTTTAGAAAGGAAATAGTTATATATTTATATAGGATAATATGTAAGTGTACTAGAAATTATATTATTAATATGTATGGAGCTGGCGGGATTTGAACCCGCGTCCAAAATATTTTTTTTTTTGTTTCTACATGTTTAGTCTATTAAAACTTTAATAAATTATGATAAATAGACAAATCTTATAATTTATTTTTCTGTATTTTAATAATATTATAATTACAGAAACTTATAATATTAATCTCTATTCAATATAACATTTTTATATATATATAGAGATCTAAAATATATAAAAACGGCTTTAGTGATGTTAAGCTGCTAAAGCAAATGTATTTTCTTTAATTGCTTTTAATTTTTAACGATATTTTACGTAGCCTATCGTTATCTCGACATGCACATAAAAAAGTTTATATTTTGTCTAATCCACAAACAGCCCCTAATATTATTATAAATAGTGTATGTATTAAAATCAATTATTTTTTTTTTGAATATGTCATTGTTGTTTTAGAATATTATTTCTTTTATCATATTTTTTAATTCCTTTAGCTAAACCTATTTGTATTTTATATCATATATTATGTTTCATTAAAGATAATATAATTATAGTATTACCTTGTATTTTAGATTTATTATATAAATATAAGATTTCTTTTTTTTGTAAGAGAATATTTTTAACACGTTTCTGTTGAGTAATATTTTCTTTAAAACTACATTTACTCGGTGTGATAATAAAATTATGTAAATTAATTAATTTATTTTTTTGTATAGTAATAAAACTATTATTTAATGAAAAATTGTTTTGTTTAATAGCTTTTATTTCTCAACCTTTAAGACATATTCCTGCAATAATTTTTTTTTCTATTATATATTTATTTTTAATTTTTTTGTTTACAAATATTTCTATTATTGTATTTTTTTTGTAAAAAATTTTATTTTTTATAGATAATATCATGTCTCATTATTTTAAAATAATTATTTTTTTTAGTAATTTCTTATTATTAAATATAAGTTTTATTTTTTGGTATATTTTAAAAATATTTTGATTATTTGTTGTGTATTTAATATAATAAACTTCATTTTTATTAAATTTATTAATTAAATTTGGTTGTCCTAATATTTGATATATTTCTTGTTGTGACATATTAAGATATATTTTTTGTAATAAAATTGGGTTAAACTGAATACCATAAGTTCTATTTGTTATAAAAAAATATTTTGGTATATAATTAATACTAAGTAATAAAGTAATTAGAGTGAATATTATTTTTATCATATTATTGAATAATAACTGTTATATTATATTTATTATGTATATATTTATTATAATATAATTTTAGGTATATATTTTAATTTAAATATAATGGTCTTAAAAAATTTATATGTAAAAAATTGTATTTTGAATATATCAAAAAATTAATTTTATTTTAAATAAGATAAGGAATTTTTATGCAGATTATAAATATGTCTAAAAATAAATTATATAAAAGATATTTAGATATACAAAAAAAAAATATTTCTAATAATATTAAAACAAATGGTAAAAATAATTTTACTAAAATACAAGAAATTACTAAAAATACAAGTAATAATTGTACTAAAAAATCACAAGTTTATAAATCTTGTAATTATGAACATATATTAAAATTAAATAAAACTATTTATGATTTAAAGCAAAAAATATTAAAAAAAAAATTGAAAAATAATTTACTTAATGATAAACTAAAAAGATTAAATAAGGTTTTTATTGATTTAAATACAGAACATACATTAGAAATTAATCAATTGTATACTAGACATCAAAAGGATATAGAAAATATATCAAAATTTTCATTAGAAAAATTTATTACTGAATTATTGCCTGTTATAGATAATTTACATGATGCTTTAAAAACTATAAAATTAATAAAAAATAATATTAATTATTTACAAACTTATACAGGTATTCATTTAACTTTAAAAAATTTTTTAATTGTTATTAAAAAGTTTAATGTTACAGTAATTAATAAAATAAATGTACCTTTTGATCCTCATTATCATGAGGCTATTTCTATATTAAAAGATAATAATAATCTTGATAAAAAAAATAGGAAACATATTGTAGTTTCTATTTTAAGAAATGGTTATTTGTTAAATGATAGGTTATTAAGACCTGCTATTGTTGAAGTTGTTAATAAAGGAATATAATTATTTGTAAGTTATTACTTAATAATTATATTGATATAGTTAATAAAATTGTTTTAGGAAATTATTTAGGCCCTTTAGCTCAGAGGTAGAGCAGACGACTCATAATCGTTTGGTCATTGGTTCAAATCCAATAAGGGCCACATTCATAAATGTTTATAAATAATAATTTATGTTGTGTTTATTTAATCAATTATTACGGTATCTTAAATAAGCTATATCTCAATTAATTAGATTTCAGTAATTGTTAATAAATTCTATTTTTTTATTGTAATAATCTACATAATAGGCATGTTCTCACAAATCTAATGTTATTATTGGGTAACCGTATTTATGTTTTAAATCAGGAATAATAGGGTTATTTTGATTAGATGTAGTAGTAATATGTAGTTTGTTATTAATATCTTTAATTAATCATATCCATGATGATCCAAATGTTGTTAATGCTTTTTTTGTAAATTTTTTTTTAAATTCATTCATGGATTTATATTTGTTTTCTATAATTTTTTTAAAATTTTTATTAATAATTGTGTTTTTTTTTAGTCCATTAAAATATATATTATGGTTAATATATCCTCCTAAATTGTTTTTAAAAGTATATCTAATTTTTTTTGGTATTAAATGTAATTGAGTTAATAAAATTTCTGCATTTATTTTGAATAAATTAGGATTATATTGTTTAATAATAGTATTAATATTATTAATATATGTTTGATGATGACCCATATGATGTATTATCATACTTTTTTTAGTTAAATATGGTTCTAGATCTTCATATTTATAATTTAATTTAGTAAGTGAATAACACATAGTTTTTATTTTATTTTAGATAGTATTTATTATTTATATTATGATGGTTATCAAATTGATATATTAAAGGACTACCAGTAGGTATATTAAGATTTTCTATATTGTTATTAGATATCTGTTCTAAATATTTTATTAATGCTCTTAATGAATTACCATGTGCTACTATTAATACAGATTTGTTATTTTTAATATAAGGATATATATGATTTTTCCAATAAGGTATTACTCTATTATAAGTATCTAATAAACTTTCTCCTAATGGTATCATGTTTTTTTTTAAAGAAGCATATTTTGTTTCTTTTCCTGGATATCTTTTATCTTCTGTAGTAATTTTAGGTGGAGATGTTTTAAAACTTCTTCTTCATATTTGTATTTGTTTTTCTCCATAAATTAGTGCACTTTTTTCTTTATTATATCCTTGTAAAGCACCATAATGTCTTTCATTTAATTTTCAAGTTTTTTTTACTGTAATTCAAGATAGGTCTAGTTTTTTTAAAATATATCATAAGCTATATATAGCTCTTTTTAAGAAAGATGTATATGCATATTGGAAAAAAATATTATTAGTTTTTAATAACTTACCTGCGTTTTTTGCTTCTTGTATTCCTTTGGAAGATAATGTTATATCTTTTCATCCAGTGAAGATATTTTTTTGATTTCATATACTTTCTCCATGTCTTATTAAGATTAGGTTTACCATGTTATTCCTTGTATATTATTTTTAAAAAGATATATTGTAATGATATTGTTTTAATATATCATGTGATATAATATATTTATATTTGTTAGTGGTGTTGTTTAGAAAATTTATTGTATATGAATTATTAATGTGATATTGTCCTATATTTATACGATGTAATTTAGATATATATGCTCCACATTTTAATTTATTGCCTATTTCATTTATAATACTACGTATATAAGTCCCTTGTGAACAACTAATTTCTAATTTAAATATATTTTTAGTAACTGATAATATTTTTATTTTTGATATATAAACAATTTTTGTTTTGTTAATTAATTTTCCTTTAATAGCAAATTTATATAAAGGAATTCCTTTATATTTTGTAGAAGAAAAATAGGGTATTTTTTGTTGTATGATTCCTGTATATGTTTTAATGATTTTACAGAATTGTTTAATTGTGAAAAGTATAGGATATTTTTTTTGTGGATAACCGTATGCATCAAATGTATTAGTAGTAGTACCTCAAATAGCAGTTACTTTATATGTTTTTGTTATTGAATTTAATACATTATATAGTTTAGTACTTTTTCCTAAACATATTAATAATAAACCAGTAGCTAAAGGATCTAATATACCTATTAAACCTGCTTTTTTAATGAAGTAGATATTTTTAATTTTTTTTAATATTTTATGAGATGTTACTCCAGCTGGTTTATTAATTAATAACAGGCCATTAATTTGTTTCATTTAGTATAAATTATTAAAAATATTTATTATTTAGGTATATTTTGGATAAGTTTAAATAAATTTTGTATTTTATTATATTCGTGATCATATAAGAAATAAATTTTTGGAATATATTTTAAATTAGTTTCTTGAATTAATTTTTTGGTAATTAAGTAATTTTTTTGTTGTATTATATTAATATATTTTTGAATATCATTTTGTTTTTTTATATTATGGAAGGTTAGATATATATTAATTTGTGTATAATCTTTTGAGATATTAATATGGGTAATATAAAAAAAATATTTTTTGTGTTGAGGTAAAAAAATTTTATATTGTATAATGTTAATTAATTTTTTTTGTATTTCTTTGATAGTTTTTCTATATTTTATTAATTTATTCATATCTTAATTATATTGAATGTATTTCATTATTTTATATTAACTTCTATTATATCTCCTATTTTTATATGATTATAATTTTTTATATTAATACCACATTCTGATCCTTTATGAATAATATTAATATCTTGTTTAAATTTTTTTAGTGATTTTATAATACCAGTATGTATAATTTTTTTATTTCTAATAATATTTATAGTATTATGTATTTGTATACTTCCTTGAGTGATAATACAACCAGCTATTATACCAGAATTAATAGATTGAAAAATATTTTTTACTAGTGCTTGTCCAGGTACATTATACATTAAATGATATGCTATTTTTTTGTCACTAATTTTTATTAGTTTATTTATCATTTCATAAATAATATTAAAATAATATCATTGAATATTTAGTTGTTTCATAATATTTATAATATCATGAGTGTTTTGTATATTGAATATAAAAATGATAGATTTAGTATGTTGAGCTAATGAAATATCATATTTATTAATAGGCCCTATATTAATATATATAATATTTATTATTTGTGAAATTTTTTTTGTTAATAATATTATTTGTTTAATAGCATTTATTGTCCCAAGTACATCAGTTTTAACAATAATATTAATTTTTATATTATTATTTTTATTTGTTATAATACAGTTATTTAACTCATGTGTATTTTGTATATAAGAGATGTTATTTTTTTTAATGTTATTAAGATATAATTTGTGTTTTATTATTTTTTTTGCTTTTTTTATATTATTTAATGTGTAGAATTTTTTACCAATATCAGGTGTATTTTGTAATCCTATAATTTTTACTGGTATTGCAGCAGTAATAGATTTAATACTCTTTTTATTATTATATATTTTTTTAATTTTACCATAAGTATTATGACATATTATAATATCTCCTATTTTTAATGTACCATTAGTTACTAATATATGTGCTATAGGGCCTTCTTGTTTTGTTATACTAGATTCTATAATAATTCCAGTTGCTAATTGATTGATATTTGTTGTTAAATTAATTTGTTTAGATTTTTTAATAATGGATTTAAGTAGTGTATTTATTCCTTTCTTTGTTTTTACTGATACTAAATTATATATTGTATTGCCTCCTCATTGAAGAGGTATCATATTATATTGAAGTAATTTTTTTTTAATTAATTTTATATTGTTTTGATATTCTAGTTTATCTATTTTTGTTAAGGTTATTATAATTGGTATGTTATGTTTTTGTATATTTTTTAGTATTTCTATTGTCTGAGGCATTATACCATCATCAATGGAGATTATTAATATAATTATATCAGTAATATTAATGCCTTGATCTCTCATTTTAATAAATGCTTCATGTCCAGGTGTATCTAAAAATGTTATTTTACCATATTTAGTTTTAATAAAATATGCATTAATATATTGAGTTATATATCCTGTTTCTTTTTTGGTTAAATTTATATTTAATATATGTTCTAATAATGAAGTTTTACCATGATTTACGTGACCTATTAAAGTAACTATAGGTGGTCTTAATTTAATTATAGGTTTATGTATAACTTCTTTATCATAATTATTTTTTTCTTGTGAAGAAATTAATTTGATATTAAATCCTATTTTTTTAGCTATGATAGTAGTAATGTTTTCATCAATATCAAGATTTATGTTGATGTTTTTATCAATATTTTTTAATATATTGATAAGGTATTGTTTTTTTACTGACATAGCTTGTGATAAATAATTAAGAGAATTTGTTTTTTTAATAATAATAGTTTTGTTAAAGTTAATATTTGTTGGTGTAATTGTGGTATTATTTTGTTGAGATTTATTATATTTTTTTTTTTTCTGTATTATTTTGTTTTTTTTGTGTATTTGTTTATTATTTGTTAAATGTTTTTTTTTTTTTATTTTTAAAGTAAATTTTTTATTTTTTTTATAATTTTTTTTTTTATTAATCATATTTATTCATTATTAATATATATAATATTTTATTAATTTTTATATGTATATATTTTGTATTAAAAATTAGTTGAATCTATATTTTGTTTTTTGTGTTGATATATATCATGTATACTATTAGATATAATATAATAATCTTTATTATATTTATTTTTTAATTTATTGTTTTTTTTTTTTATGTAATAATATACATGTTTAAGAGAATAATTATGTTCTTTAAGTAAAAAAAAAGCTATTTTAATATTAATATTTAATTTACGTATATAGTATTTTACTAATTTTTTAATATAATTAAATTTGTATTTATGATAAGGTTTTATTATACAAATATGTACAGTTCATCCTGTTAATTGTGAAGCTAATTTAATATTTTGTCCTTTTTTACCTATAGCTTTAGCTATATTTTGTGTATTTACAGAAATATCAATAATTTTTTTTTTTTTGATAATATTGATTATTGATATAGTAGCTGGTAACATAGCATTAATAATATATTTATATATATTATGACTTCATAAAATAATATCGATTTTTTCTCCTGATAGTTCTTTAGAAATAGCTTGTATACGAGTTCCTCTTATACCTATACATGCTCCTATAGGATCAATATATTTATTTTTAGTACTCACTGCTATTTTAGCTCTATTACCAGGGTCTCTTGTTATTGATTTAATAATAATAATATTTTCTTTAATTTCTGGTATTTCTCTATTTAATAAAGCTATTAACATTTCTATTTTAGATCTACTAATAAGTAATTTATATTTTTTATGTTCTTTGTATATATGATATAATACTCCTTTAATAGGATTACCTATATTTCAATGTTCTTTAGTTATCATATCTGTTTTATGTAAATATGCTTCTATGTTATGTCCTATATCTATTAAAATATAATTTTTGTTAATTTGTTTAATATTACCACTAATAATGGATCCTATTTTATTTTTAAGTTTGTTGATAATTAATATTTGTTTAGCTATTTGTATTTTTTGTATAATTATTTTTTTTACTGTTTGTGTAGCTATTCGGTCAAATAAAATTGAAGGTATTTTATATTCTATAAATTCACCTAATTGAATATTTTTGTTTTGATAATTAGCTGCTTCTAGAGTAATTTCTTTAGTAGGTTCTTGTACATTTTTTACTACTAATCATCTACGATATGTATGGAATGAACCATTATCACGATTAATTTTGACTCTAATATTAATTTTTTGTTCATATTTTTTTTGAGTAGCTATAGTTAAAGCATTTTCTAATACTTCAAATATTTTTTCTTTTGGTAAAGATTTTTCATTAGAAACTATTTCTGCTACTGCTAAAATTTTTTTATTCATTTTAATATATCTCAATTAAATATTTTGTAGTAATAGATAATACTTAGCTAAGGTATAATATTTAATTTGTTATATCAATATAAAAATATAAATATATATATTTATATTGTTTGTAATTTCTAATTATATATATATATATGATATATATATCATTCTAATATTTATAGAATAAAAAATGTATGGTTTATATAATTAATATACATATTACCGGGAACGGGATTTGAACCCGTAATCTAATTATAGATCTACTCCCTCAAAGTAGTGTGTTTACCTATTTCACCATCCCGGTATTAAATAAGTAAATAAGTAATATAATATTTACTTATGTAATAATAGTAATATTATCTTTACTGTTTTTTAAATTGGTACTTCATTCATTAAGATAGTGATTATTCATCCAGTTTAAAATAATAGTAATTGAATAAAAACAAAAAATTAATATTAATATTGTAATATTCAATGAATTTTGTAAGAATTGGGGTGTAACAGAAATTTGTGTTTTACTGTTATCTAAGGAATTAATAATATTATGTTTACTAGGTGATAATACTATTAATGTTATTATAGATATAGAAATTAGAAATAGTAATATTGTGAAAAGTTCATACATATTTTTATATTTAATATTAATGTTTATAAATATTGATATTCATAATAGATATTATTATTATATATAATAATGTTATTATAGCATTCATTAAGTAAATATGTTTTTCTTTTCTTTATATTTTATAAATATTTTTTGGATTTGATTATAATGGAGTGTTTCATATGTCATTAATTTGTTTTGTAAATAATGTAATAAAATAATATTTTTCATCATAATATTTTTTGTATATAAATAATTTTTTTTAATAATAAGATGTATTTCTTTATCTGTTTTTTTGTTAGTATATTCTGAAAAAGAAATTATATGATTATTATCAGGTGTATATGGACTATCATTATTTGTTTTATTTTCTAATCATATAGGACCAATATTTTCAGAAAATCCTCATTTTAATATCATATTACGTGCTATTAAAGTAGCTTGTTTAATATCATGGGATGATCCAATAGAAATATTTTTTTTACCATAAATTATTTCTTCTGCTATTCTACCACCATATAAAATACATATTTTATTTTCTAATTCTTGACGGTTAATATGATAAGAATCTTGTTTAGGTAAAAATAAAGTATTACCTAAAGATTGTCCTCTTGGTATAATAGTTACTTTATGTAAAATATCGTTATTGTTTATTAGTAGACTAATTATTACATGTCCGGATTCATGATAAGCAGTACGTTTTTTTTGAGATTTAGATAAAACTACAGATTTTTTTTCAACTCCTAAAATAATTTTATCTCTAGCTGCTTCAAATTCTTCCATACTAATAGAATTATTCTTTTTTTGAACAGCTAATAAAGAGGCTTCATTAATGAGATTAGCTAAATCTGCGCCTGTAAATCCAGTAGTACTTTTAGCTATTATAGATAAATTTACATTTTTATTTAATGGTTTTTTAAGTGTATGTATTTTTAGTATTTCTTTTCTTCCAGAAATATCTGGTAAATCTATAATAACTTGTCTATCGAATCTTCCTGCTCGTAATAGTGCTGGGTCTAATACGTCAGGTCTATTAGTAGCTGCTAATATAATAATATTTTGATATTTATTGAATCCATCCATTTCTACTAAAATTTGATTTAAAGTTTGATCACGTTCATCATTATTATTTCATGAATTATTTCTAGTTTTTCCAATAGAATCTATTTCATCAATAAATATAATACAAGGACTATGTTCTTTAGCTTTTAAGAACATATTTCTTACTCTAGTAGCACCTAATCCTGCAAATATTTCTATAAATTCAGAACCTGATATATTTAAAAATGGTACTTTAGCTTCTCCAGCTATAGCTTGAGCTAGTAATGTTTTACCGGTACCAGGTTGACCTATCATTAAAATACCTTTTGGTATTTGAGCTCCTAATTTTTTAAATTTTTTAGGATTTTTTAAATATTGTATAATAATATTAACTTCTTCTTTAGCTTCTTTACATCCAGCTATATTTTTAAAAGTAATATTAGTTTTTTTGTATTGAAATTTTTGAGGGGAGTCCATGAAAGAAAATATTTTATTTTTAGAATTATTAATATTTTTTATAAAAATATAATATATAGTTAATATAATATATAATCAATATATAATTGATCATAATATATCTCATAATCAATTAGTCATTTTTGGTATTCAATATACAGGTATATTGTTTTGAGATAATTTATATAATAAATGTCAACTAATATAAGGAATATTAATTATATATTGAGTATTATTTTTTTTAAATACATATAGGTTTTTATTATATATCCTTATTTCTTTAATATAATTATTATTAATATCTTGTATAAAATTAGAGTAATTTATTACTTTATTATAAGATTTATTGTTTATGATATTTAGTGTAGTTTTAAATAACATAAACATAAGAAATCCAATTATTATATGTTTAATCATTTGTTACATTGTATATAATATATTTTTAAAAAAAAATAATAGTAAAAATTATATATGTATTATTTATATAATATTTGTGGATTTGTGAATTATATATTATTTTTATTTTTAGATAAAAGTTATAGATATATATATAATATGTATTATTATTTATAAATTATTAGTTTTAATATGTAATAATGTTGATTACTATTATATGTGTTTTATTTGAAATAGATTATTTAATTTTAATTATATGTTTTTATATGATATATATCATATATTATATATATAATGAATAAAAAGTTTTTGTTATATTTTATTAAAAATATGTATTATTTATAGTACATTCCTATTAAATATAATTCTTTAGAAGATTTTTTAGTAGCTATAGGTTTATAAATATAGATTTTTTTAAATTTTTTATTAAGATGTTGAATAAAATATTTATAAAATTCATTAATAAAAATTTTAGTTAATAAATGACCATTATGAATTAATAGTGATTTACATAAAAATAAAATATTATTAAATATTTTTACAATGTTTTTATTGTCAATTATTTTGATACCTGTAAGATTAGGAGATATATCTGATAAGATAAGATGTATATAATAAGGTTTAGTGGTTTTTATAATTAATTGATGTGTTTTTTTTTTACATATGTCTCCATTAATATATGTAATATTTTTATATTTTTTCATAGGTAAAATATCACAACAAAATATTTTACCTTTTTTAATTATTGTTTGTATTAATTTTGTTCAACTTCCTGGAGCACTACCTAATTCTAAAATATTGTAATAATTTTGTATTAAGTTAAATTTTTTTTGTATTTCATTTAATTTAAATCATGCTCTAGATATTAAATTAAATTGTTTAGCTTTTTGATAAAATTTATCTTGTGTTAAAAAATGTTTTCAGTTTTTATTGCGAATCATATTATAATTAATGAATAATGGATTATAATTTTATGAAAAATTAACATTGTTGTTTCTTTCATTATTCAATATTTAATATTTTGTATGAGCTAATACCATTAGGAGTATTAATAGTAGTAATGTCATTTTTTTTTTTACCTATTAATCCTTTAGCTAAAGGTGAATTAATTGAAATTAATTTTTTTTTAATATTAGATTCATAATCTCCTACTATACGATATTTAACTATACTATTATTATGTATGTTTTGTATAGTAACAGTAGTACCAAAAATAATTTTGTGTTTAATAGTATTTTTACTAGTATCTATTACTCTTGAATGTAATAATTGTTGTTCTAAATTTTGTATAGTTTTTTCACAAAGTATTTGTTCTTCTTGTGCTGCTATATATTCAGAATTTTCTTTTAAATCTCCAAATTTTCTAGCTTCTTTAATTAAATTAATAATTTTAGGTCTAGTAATATATTTTAATATTTTCAGTTTTTTGTGAATTTTTTTAAATCCTTTACTAGTTATAGGAATAATATTGTTATTCATTTAAGTTCTTTTATTTAAAATTGTATATATAAAAGTATAGTTTTTTAAGTATTGTGTTTATTTTTATATTTTTTAATAAATTGTTTAAATCATTTAATTAATTTTTTAGTAGTGTATGGTATATATGTAGATATAATGAAATAAGGTTTATTTCATTTTATTTTTTTAATTAAGTTAATTATATTTATTATATTTTTTCTTTTATAAGATATATTTTTTTTATTAAATATTAATCATTGTTCTTTTTTAGCAAATATTTTATTATATTGATATAATTCATGTAAAAGTATTTTAATATTATTAAATATGATATTTGTTGTAGTATCTACTGTAATCAGATGTAATATTAATTTACAATTTAAAATATGTTTTAAATATTTTATACCTAAACTATAAGGTTTTTTGTGGCAATTATAACTTAAAGCAGGCATGTCTATAATATTTATTTTTTTTTTGTATTCATTATTATATATCCCATAATTAGGATAAGTAGTAGTAAATGGATATTTAGCTATTTTAGCTTGTTTTTTCCCTATAATTAAATTAAATAAACTAGATTTACCTGTATTAGGTAATCCTATGATAATAATATCAATATTATTTTGATATATTAAAGTTATTTTTTGTGTTTCTCCTAATTCACCTTTTGTAAAATACATAGGACTTCTATTTATAGAAGATTTAAATTTAGTATTACCGATACCATGTTTACCTCCTTTAGCTAGTAAATATTTTTGTTTATTTTTAGTTAATGTAATTATATTTTCTTGAGTATTAGCATTATATATAGTAGTATTTACTGGTATAAATAAAATTATATTTTTACCATTTTTACCTGTTTTATTTTGTGTTTTACCATTATTACCATTAGGTGCTTGTATTAATTGATTATCATAATAATGATGTAGGTTATTAATTTTTTTTAGTGCTATTACATAAATATTACCTCCATTACCACCATTACCTCCATCAGCTTTACCAAAGTTCATATATTTATTTTTATAAAAATTAATTATACCATTACCTCCTTTACCGGCTTTTAATAATAATGTTACTTTATGATAGATAATATTTTTTTTGTTTTTTAGTAATGTACTATTCATGATTATTATGAAATAATACTTATTAATTTACGTTTAGTTTTTTTTTTAAATGTAAATAATACATATCCTTTTTTTATTGCAAATAGTGTATAATCTTTACCACATTTAACATTTTTACCAGGATGGTATTTAGTACCACGTTGTTTAACAATAATATTTCCAATATTAACGTATTCACCACCGTATTTTTTAATACCTAATCTTTTAGCATGTGAGTCTCTACCATTTCTAGTAGAACCTCCTGCTTTTTTATGTGCCATAGTTTATTTTTTCTTTATATTAAGAATTTTTAATTTAGTATATTGTGCTCTAAAACCGATTTTTTTTTTGTAATGTTTACGTCTTTTAAATTTTAAAATTATTATTTTTTTATCTTTAATATGTTTAATAATTTGAGCTTCAATATAGTATTGTATTAGTATTTTTTTATTTGTAATAATTTTATTATTATAGAATAAAATTATTATTTTGTTAAGGGTAATAATATTACCTATATAATTATTACATTTATTTGTTATTATATTTTTATTAGGAATAATTTTATATTGTTTACCTAAAAAATTAATGATAGCATACATAAATAGTTAAAAATATGTTAAGTTTATTTTTTTTTATATTAAAATATTTATATATTACATTATAGTGTATAATGTAAAGAAAATCGATATTTTTTGTTTATGATGTATATTGGTTTTTAAGAAATATTACTATTAAAAATATTCATTATAATTTGTTTATAAATAATTTTTATGTTTAAAAAAGTATATAAATATTTTTATCAAAATTATAATCTTTCATTATCTAATATGCTTGAAATGGTTAATTATTTTTCTTTAAGAAATATAGATTATGGAGATATTTATTTACAGAATCGTATTATTGAAACTTGAATATTAGAAAATAATGGAAATATTAAAAATACATATCAGGTAGAACAAGGAGTGGGTGTACGTACTGTAATAGGAGATAAAACTTGTTTATGTTTTACTAATAATTTTAATAAAAAAAATATTATTTCTTTAATTTTGAAAGCTAATAAGTTAAGTAAATATACTAGGGGTACTATTATTGATAATAATAATATTAATAAAAAAAAATTTAAGTATATTTCTGGTATTTCTCAATCTTATCCTGAGTATGAAGAAAATAAATTAATTCATAGTTCTTTAAATAGTAAAAAAATTAATATGTTATATTTCTTAAATAATTTTTTAAAAAAATTAGAAAAGCGTATTAATTATATTAATATTAGATTATTTGTAAGTTATGATTATATTTGTATATTATCAACTAAATTTAAGATTTCTTGTGATTTAAGACCATTAATAGATTTGTCAATTGTTATCCAGGTAGAAGATCAGTTAAAAACTGAAATAGGATATAGTACATGAGGAGGTAGATATTCTTGTCAAGAATTTTTATGTGCTAAATATCAAAATTCTAATTTACTAGAATATTTATCATTACAGGCTGTACAGAGAGCTATAAATAATTTATATGCTATTTATCCACCTTGTGGTGTTTATCCAGTTATTTTAGGTCCAGGTTCAACTGGTGTTTTATTACATGAGGCAATAGGACATAGTTTAGAAGCTGATTTTAATCAAAAAAAATTGTCTGTTTTTTCTGGTTGTTTGAATAAGAAAATAATATCTAGTTTATGTACTATTATTGATGATAGTACAATTTATAGAGCTAGAGGTAGTTTTTGTATAGATGATGAAGGTGTAGTTAGTCAAAAAACTATTTTAGTTCAAAATGGTATTTTAAAAAGTTATATGCTTGATGAATTTAATGCTCGTTTACTCGGGTTATCTAGTACCGCAAATGCACGTAGAGAATCATATGCTTATTTACCATTACCTCGTATGACGAATACATATTTAGTTTCTGGTGTTAGTAATGTATCTGATATGATAAAAAGTGTAGATAATGGTATTTATATTACACAATTAGGTAGTGGTGAAGTAGATATTATATCTGGTAAATTTGTATTTACTATTACTTCTGGTTTTTTAATAAAAAATGGCAGTTTGAATAAAGCTATTAAAGGAGCTACTGTAATAGGTACTGGTAAAGATATTATGAATAACATAAGTATGTTAGGTAATGATTTGAAAATAGATAATGGTATAGGTTGATGTGGAAAAGAAGGACAGTTAGTATCAGTCAGTGTAGGTCAACCTAGTATGAAAATAGAATCTATGATCGTAGGAGGTTTAGATAATTAATAGTAGTATTTTTATTTGTTTAATTATTAATATAATATGTATAAATTTAATTAAATTAATAATATATATAACTAGTATTTTTGTATATAATAGGATAAAAATTATGAATCGTGATAATTGATATTTAATAAATGTAGAAAATAAGATATTAGGGAGGATATCTACAGTAATAGCACATTATTTAATGGGTAAACATCAAAATTTTTATTTACCGTATCTTAAAATATATAATTATGTTGTAGTTATTAATGCTAGTAAAATTAGTGTAACAGGTCAAAAGTTATTAAAAAAAATTTATTATAGACATAGTGGTTATGTAGGTAATTTAAAGAAATTTTTTTTAAAAGATATGTTAAAAAAATTTCCTGAACGTGTAATTAAATATTCTGTAAAAGGTATGTTACCTAAAAATCGTTTAGGTAAGTATATGTTAACTAGATTAAAAATTTATCCAAATAATTTACATAATCATGTAGCTCAACAACCTTTTTTAATTAAGATATAGAAAATATGGATATGTTACCGTATATATATAGTACTGGTCGTCGTAAAACTTCCGCAGCTAGAGTATTTCTTAAATTAGGTGTAGGTAATATAGTAGTTAATAAAATTTATTATAAAAAATATTTTTTTCATTATACATTACAAGAGTTAATTTTATTACCATTTAATATTATTG
Source organism: Candidatus Stammera capleta (assembly GCA_036689435.1). Taxonomy (GTDB): domain Bacteria; phylum Pseudomonadota; class Gammaproteobacteria; order Enterobacterales; family Enterobacteriaceae; genus Stammera; species Stammera capleta_N. Next base: position 25,921 of record CP144822.1, read on the forward strand.
GTGATGAATATTTACGAAAAATAGATTTATATATTACTGTTAAAGGTGGAGGTATGTATGGTCAAGCTATATCTGTACAACATGGTATTAGTAGAAGTTTAGTAAAATATAAAAAATCTTTACGGTCTATTTTAAAACCTTATGGATTTATTACTAGAGATCCTAGACAGGTAGAACGTAAAAAATATGGTTTACGTAAGGCTCGTCGTAGTCCACAATTTTCTAAACGTTAAATCAATTATCTTTATTAGATATAGATATATTGAAATTTTTTATGGTACAAAAAGTTGCATTTATTATAGAACAATATTTAAGGATTAAAAAAAAATATTTAAATATATTATTATTTTATCAGATGGGAGATTTTTATGAGTTATTTTATGAGGATGCTGTAAAAATTTCAAAAATATTGAATATTAAATTAACTTATAAAAAATTTGTAACACAACTTAATGTACCTATGGCTGGTATACCTATTTCTTCTTTTGATTATTATGCATTAAAATTAGTTAAATTAGGTTTATCAATAGCAGTTTGTAATCAAATTGTAGGACATTATGATAAATATTATAAACATTTAATTTTACGTAAAGTTATTCGTGTTATAACTCCAGGTACTATTAGTCATAATGATTATTTAGATAAATATAAAGATAATTATATTATTTCTATATATTTTTTATTAAATACAGTAAATATTGGTTTAGCAGTATTAGAGTTAATGTCAGGTAGATTTTATGTATATGAATTAAATAGTGTTTATGATTTATATGTAGAATTATTACGATATAATCCTTCAGAAATTTTATATCCTAATAATATAAGTATTCTTCCAGTTTTAAAAGAATATAATGTAAAAATATGTGATTCTTTGTATTTTAGTTTTTTTTATACATATAAATTATTATTAAAACATTTTCATGTAATAGATTTACATTGTTTTGGTATATCTAAACAATGAATGTGTGTTAGAGCAGCTGGTTGTTTATTAAGTTATGTTAGTTATACACAGATAGTTACTCTTTCACATATTAATAAGTTAGTATTTAAAAATATTAATAAATATATTACATTAAATGCTTCTACTATTAAGAATTTAGAACTTTTTGAAAATTATTTACATTCTAATAAAAAAACTTTAACTTTATTTTCTATATTAGATAATACAATGACTTTAATGGGAAAACGTATGTTAAGGAGATGAATATTGTCACCATTAAGAGATTTAAAAGTATTATGATATAGACATAAAATTATGTTTTTATTAAAAACTGATTATAATAGGATTAGAAATATATTATCTCATATAGGGGATGTTGAGAGAATTTTAGGACGTGTAGTATTAAGAAATATTCAGTGAAAAGAATTATTAATTTTTAAAAGTTATTTAAAATATATTTATATATTAATGTTATTTATATCTAAGAAATTTACACAGCATGAAAATATTTTTTTAATAGAATATATGAATAAATATTCATATATTATCCAAAATATTGTTAATTTATTAGATATTTCTTTAGTAGATGTAGAAAATACTAATTCTATTATTGCTTATGGTTATAATAGAAAATTAGATAGATTACGTTATTTAGATACTAGTTATTCTAGTTATATTAGTCAATTAGAATTACATGAAAGAAAAAAACATAATCTTGCTAAGTTAGTTATTAACTATAATAAAAGATATGGTTATTATATACAATTACATATTAATTATATAAAATGTGTACCTGAATATTATCAAAAATTACAAGTTTTAAAAAATGTTGTTAGGTTTACTTTTGTTAAGTTACAGAATTATGAAAAAAAAATATGTTATGTTAAACAACAAATTAATTTGTTAGAGAAAAAAATTTTAGAACAGATTTTAGATAAGATAATTAATTATGTACAATTTTTAAAAAAAATATTTAGTTATGTAGCTCAGATTGATGTTTTAACAAATTTTATTGATCGTTCTATTATTTTACATTATGTTAAACCTGTTTTTACTAATATTTCTGGTATACAAATTATAAAAGGTCGACATCCTATTTTAGAAAATAATATGTTATTTGATTTTATTCCTAATGATTTATTTTTTGATACTAGTTTAAGGAATTTAATAATTACTGGTCCTAATATGAGTGGTAAAAGTACTTATATGAGACAAATAGCATTGATAACTATAATGGCTTATATAGGTAGTTATGTTCCTGTAAATAGTCTGATTATAGGACCTATTGATAAAATATTAACGAGAATAGGTTTTCATGATGATATTAGTTCTGGTAAATCTACATTTATGGTAGAAATGAGTGATATTTCTAATATTATTAATACATCTACTAAGAATAGTTTAATATTAATTGATGAGTTAGGTCGTGGTACATCTGTTTTAGAAGGTATTGCTTTAGCTTGAAGTTGTTTAGAGTATATAGTACGTTATATTAAACCTATGTTATTATTTGCTACTCATTATTTAGAGTTAACTAAAATGGAATCTTTATATAATAGTATTAAAAATGTATATTTTGATTATTTAGTTCATCAGAAAAAATTATTATTATTATATAAATTAAAGTTTGGTATTTGTTATAAAAGTTATGGTATAGAATTAGCAGATAAATCTGGTATCCCTAAATGTATTTTAGTTAGTTCTTTTAAAAAACTAAAACAGTTAAGTATGCATTATCTAACATTTTTTAATCCTAAACAATTATTGGAATATAAATTTTGTTTTAATAAAAAACATGATATCTTTTTTAAATTAATATTGGATATTGATATTAATAAATTAGTTTTTAGTCAATTATTAAGAAAAATTAGGATTTTGAAGAAATATATTAAATTATATATTATTAAATCTTAAATATTTAAATATTTTTATATAAAGTAAGGTGATAATAATGCATTATGAAGTAGTATATTTAATATGTGAAGATCAGTTTTTAAACATACAGAAAATTATTGATTATTATGTTAATTTAATTAAAAAAAATAATGGTATTATACATCGTTTAGAGAATTGAGGTTTACGTGTATTATCATATACTATTAAAAATATGCATAAAGCTTTTTATATATTGATGAATATAGAAATTTTTAATAAATCTTTTCTCCAAATATTAAGTAATGAATTTAATATTAATAAAAGTATTTTAAGATTTATATTTTTTAAAAAGAAAAAAGCTATAAAAGAAAAATCATGTATATCATTATAATATAATGATATATGTCATGTATTAATGTTATTAACAGTATATATTATATTAATTTAATTAGAGTAATTATAGAATGTATAAATTTTATCAAAAAAAAAAATATTGTCGATTTAAATCGAGTAAGTGTCAAGATATTGATTATAAAGATCTTGTTTTATTAAAAAATTATATTAATGAATGTTATAAAATTATTCCACGTAGAATAACAGGTACGTCGTCTAAATATCAGAGAAAATTATCAATAGCTATTAAAAGAGCTAGATATTTATCTTTATTACCTTATACTGATATACAAAATTAATTTGCAGTTTAAAATATATTAGGATAAATATGGTTAAAATAATATTATTAGAAAAATTAAGTAAAGATAATAATATAGGTGATTTAATTAATGTTAAATCAGGATATGCAAGAAATTTTTTAATACCATATAATAAAGCTATATATGCTTATCATTCTTTGAAAAATACAAAAAATATTAAATCTGTTATTGAAGATAAAGATGAAGAAAAAAATATTTTATTACATTTGAATGATTTAAAAAAAAAAGTACGTTTATATACCCCATTAATTATTCGTGTCAAATGTAGTAAGTCTGGTAAATTGTTTGGTTCTATTAAAAATTATGATATTTATAATTTATTTCTTAAAAAAATAGGTATTGATATACCTATAAAGTATTTTCATTTTTCTAAATTAAGTTATAAATATATTGGTAAATATAGTATTGATATTTCTTTATTTAAAGAAAAAATTATTTTTTGGATTCATATCATTTCATAATATTATTATATAATAGAATATTAATATTTTATTTTAATTATTCATTTATACTATCAGTAGTAATATACTGAATAATTTTTATAGACATTTATATATACTAATAATTAGTATATATATTTTTTATAAAAATTTTTAAAAATTTTATAAAATATATATAAAAATCTTGTTTATTTTATTATTGGATGATATAATGATTTTACTTAAATATATTGATTTATAGTTCTTAAAAATTTATTAAATAATTTGTGTGAGCATTTACAGAAATATTACATCTTTTTAGAAAGTTTTTCTAAAAAGTAATATGATAAATATCATGTTAGTTATAAATGATATTTATTAAAGTAGTTTAATTTTACAAAAGAGTTTGATCATGGCTCAGATTGAACGCTAGCGGCAAGCTTTACACATGCAAGTCGAACGGCAGCATAGTAATTTATGGCGAGTGGCGAACGGGTGAGTAATATCTAGGAATCTGCTTTTAGGAGGGGGATAACTATTGGAAACGATAGCTAATACCGCATGTAGTCATTAAGTATTTATTAATATGATTAAAGTAGGGGATCTATTTATAGACCTTATGCCTATTAATGAGCCTAGACAAGATTAGTTAGTAGGTGAGGTAAAGGCTTACCTAGACAATGATCTTTAGCTGGTCTGAGAGGACGGCCAGCCACACTGGAACTGAGATACGGTCCAGACTCCTACGGGAGGCAGCAGTGGGGAATTTTGCACAATGGGGGAGACCCTGATGCAGCTATGCCGCGTGTACGAAGAAGGCTTTCGAGTCGTAAAGTACTTTCAGTAAGGAAGAAGATATTTAAACTAATATTTTATATATTTGACGTTACTTACAGAAGAAGTATCGGCTAACTCCGTGCCAGCAGCCGCGGTAATACGGAGGATACGAGCGTTAATCGGAATTACTGGGCGTAAAGAGCATGTAGGTGGTTTATTGTGTCAATTGTGAAATTCTTAAGCTTAACTTAAGATAGCATTTGAAACTGATAAACTAGAGTGTCGTAGAGGGAGGTGGAATTCCAGGTGTAGCGGTGAAATGCGTAGATATCTGGAGGAATATCAGTGGCGAAGGCGGCCTCCTGGACGAATACTGACACTTAAGTGCGAAAGCGTGGGGAGCAAACAGGATTAGATACCCTGGTAGTCCACGCTGTAAACGATGTCAACTTGAAGGTTGTAATGTTCGTTTTTATGACTTTCGTAGCTAACGCGTTAAGTTGACCGCCTGGGGAGTACGACCGCAAGGTTAAAACTCAAATGAATTGACGGGGGCCCGCACAAGCGGTGGAGCATGTGGTTTAATTCGATGCTACGCGAAGAACCTTACCTGGTCTTGACATCCAGCGAATTTTATAGAAATATGAAAGTGCTTACGAGAGCGCTGAGACAGGTGCTGCATGGCTGTCGTCAGCTCGTGTTGTGAAATGTTGGGTTAAGTCCTATAACGAGCGCAACCCTTGTTCTTTGTTGCCATCAGGTTATGCTGGGAACTCAAAGAAGACTGCCAGTGATAAACTGGAGGAAGGTGGGGATGACGTCAAGTCATCATGGCCCTTACGACCAGGGCTACACACGTGCTACAATGATATATACAAAGGGAAGCTAACTTGCAAAAGTATGCAGATCTCATACAAAATATATCTTAATTCGGATTGAAGTCTGCAACTCGACTTCATGAAGTCGGAATCGCTAGTAATCGTGAATCAGAATGTCACGGTGAATACGTTCTCGGGCCTTGTACACACCGCCCGTCACACCATGGAAGTGTATTGCAAAAGAAGTGAATTATTTAACCTAATTATATAGGAGGATATTTACCACTTTGTGGTACATAACTAGGGTGAAGTCGTAACAAGGTAACCGTAGGGGAACCTGCGGTTGGATCACCTCCTTACTAATAAGGATGTAAATTCTGTAAAGTGTTCACACATATTATTTAATATTTATTAAATTTGTCCTTTTCGTCTAGTGGTTAGGACATCGCTTTTTCACGGCGAGAACAGGGGTTCGAATCCCCTATAGGACGTTTAGTTAATAGTTCTTAAAAATTTGTATTATTTCAAAAAACATTTTTAGTGTTGTGAAGTTAAGTAATTATAAGCGTATATGGTGGATGCCTTGGCAATCAGAGGCGATGAAGGACGTGCTAATCTGCGATAAGTATCGATGAGTTGATAAGAAACATTGAATCGATAATTTCCGAATGGGATAACCTAATATAATTAATATTATATTATCATTAATTGAATTCATAGATTAATGAAGCGAACTAGGAGAACTGAAACATCTAAGTATCCTAAGGAAAAGAAATCAATTGAGATTCCCTTAGTAGTGGCGAGCGAAAAGGGAATAGTCTAAAGTATATTTTTAAATATTATTATTAGTAGAATAATTTGGAAAAATTAACGATACAAGGTGATAGTCCTGTATATAAAAATAGTAATATTTTTTTACTTTAAAAAGTAGAACGAGACACGAGAAATCTTGTTTGAAGATAGGGGGACCATTCTCTAAGACTAAATACTCCTGATTGACCGATAGTGAACTAGTACCGTGAGGGAAAGGTGAAAAGAACCCCGGTTAGGGGAGTGAAATAGAACCTGAAACCGTATACGTACAAGCAGTAGGAGCATTATTTAATTATTAATGTGACTGCGTACCTTTTGTATAATGGGTCAGCGAGTTATATTTAGTAGCAAGGTTAACTTTTTTTTAAGGGAGCCGTAGGGAAACCGAGTCTTCAAGGGCGTTAGTTGCTAGATATAGACCCGAAACCCGGTGAGCTAACTATGAGCAGGTTGAAGCTTAAGTAACATTAAGTGGAGGACCGTACTGACTAATGTTGAAAAATTAGCGGATGACTTGTTGTTAGGGGTGAAAGGCCAATCAAACCGGGAGATAGCTGGTTCTCCTCGAAAACTATTTAGGTAGTGCCTTATAAATTAATCTTCTGGGGTAGAGCACTGTTTCAGTTAGGGGATTATCCGATCTACCAATCTGATGCAAACTACGAATACGGAAGTATTTTATTATAGGAGTCACACATTGGGTGATAAGATTCAGTGTGGAAAGGGAAACAGCCCAGATTGTAAGCTAAGGTCCCTAAATTATAATTAAGTGGGAAACGATGTGGAAAGACTTAAACAACTAGGATGTTGGCTTAGAAGCAGCCATCATTTAAAGATAGCGTAATAGCTCACTAGTCTAGTTATTCTGCGCGGAAGATGTAACGGGGCTCAAATTATATACCGAAGCTGCAACAATAATAGTAATTTTTATATTATTGGGTAGAGGAGCGTTCTGTAAGTTGTAGAAGATATATTGTAAAATATATTGGAGATATCAGAAGTGCGAATGCTGACATAAGTAACGATAAAGTAAGTGAAAAACTTACTCGCCGAAAAACTAAGGTTTCCTGTTCTACGTTAATCGGGGCAGGGTTAGTCGATACCTAAAATGAGGCTGAAAAGCGTAGTTGATGGATAACAGGTTAATATTCCTGTACTTGTTATTATTTGTGATGGGTCTTGAAGAAAGTTAGGTTAGCTAGGCGTTAGGTAGTCCTAGTTTAAATGTGTAGATAAATATTTGTAAATGCGAATATTATTAAATATCGAGACATTATGACAATACTTACCAAAGTAAAGTAATTTATACTAAGCTTACTGGAAAAAACTCTAAACTATAAATATGACAAATCGTACTATAAACCGACACAGGTGGTTAGGTAGAGAATACTAAGGCGCTTGAGAGAACTCGGGTAAAGGAACTAGGCAAAATAATGTCGTAACTTCGGGAGAAGACATACTATAATTATGTGTGTGAATTTTCTTCATAAGCAGAATATAGTTTAAAAGAATAGCTGGCTGCAACTGTTTATTAAAAACACAGCACTGTGCAAACATGTAAGTGGAAGTATACAGTGTGATGCCTGCTCGGTGCCGGAAGGTTAATTGAAAGAGTTAAAAGTAAAATTTGAAGCTTTTGATAGAAGCCCCGGTGAACGGCGGCCGTAACTATAACGGTCCTAAGGTAGCGAAATTCCTTGTCGGGTAAGTTCCGACCTGCACGAATGGCATAATGATGGCCAGACTGTCTCTACCCGAGACTTAGTGAAATTGAATTTGCTGTGAAGATGCAGTGTACCTGCGGCAAGACGGAAAGACCCCGTGAACCTTTACTATATCTTGGCATTGGATATTTACTATTATTATGTAGGATAGGTGGTAGACTATGAAGTAAGAACGCTAGTTTTTATGGAGTCGACCTTGAAATACCACCTTTTAATTTTAAGTATTCTAATCATATTCCGTTATCCGGGATTGAGACAATGTCTGGAGGGTAGTTTGACTGGGGCGGTCTCCTCCCAAAAAGTAACGGAGGAGTACAAAGGTTAGCTAGTTACGTATAGAAATCGTAATTTTAGTGTAAAGGCATAAGCTAGCTTAACTGCGAGCGTGACAACGCGAGCAGATGCGAAAGCAGGTCTTAGTGATCCGGTGGTTCTGTATGGAAAGGCCATCGCTCAACGGATAAAAGGTACTCCGGGGATAACAGGCTTATACCGCCCAAGAGTTCATATCGACGGCGGTGTTTGGCACCTCGATGTCGGCTCATCACATCCTGGGGCTGTAGTCGGTCCCAAGGGTATGGCTGTTCGCCATTTAAAGTGGTACGCGAGCTGGGTTTAGAACGTCGTGAGACAGTTCGGTCCCTATCTGCCGTAGGCGTAGGAAACTTGAAGGGAGCTGCTCCTAGTACGAGAGGACCGGAGTGGATATACCTATGGTGTACGGGTTGTTATGCCAATAGCATTGCCCGGTAGCTAAGTATACATAAGATAAGCGCTGAAAGCATATAAGTGCGAAACTTACCCTAAGATAAGGTTTCCCAGAAAACATATGTTTTCCTAAAGGGTTGTTATAGATTATAACTTTGATAGGTCAGATGTATAAGCATAGTGATATGTTGAGCTAACTGATACTAATTACCCGTGAGACTTAACTTCACAACACTAAAAATGTTTTATATTACTGGTAGATTAACTATAATAGAACCACCTGATACCATACCGAACTCAGTAGTGAAATATTATAATTCTGATGGTAGTGTGAGTTTACTCATGTGAGAGTAAGGTTCTACCAGTAGTAATACAATTTAAATATATTCTATTAATTTATAAAATATATTATTTCTAATATAAGGTAAGGTACGGTAGTTCAGTAGGTAAGAATATCGGCCTGTCACGCCGAGGGTCACGGGTTCGAATCCCGTTCGTACCGTTATTATTATTTTCCTTAAAAAACAATTAATGTTAAATGATAATTAAGTATTATTGGTAATTTTGCGGGAGTAACTCAGTGGTAGAGTGTAATCTTGCCAAGATTAAAGTCAAGGGTTCGAATCCCTTCTTCCGCTTATATATATAATGAAATTTATAGACATTTATAATTATAAATTAGTTATTTATTATGAGTAATATTAATGTATTATCTGAAAAAGTTATAAGATACATAGCATCTGGTGAGTTTATTACTAATCCTTATTTAGTTTTAAAAGAATTAATAGAAAATAGTATTGATGCATATTCTACTATTATTAAAGTATATATTGAGAATAATGGATTATATTTAATTCAAGTTAATGATAATGGTATAGGTATTCCTAAAAAAGATTTATTATTAGTTATTAATAGACATACTACTAGTAAAATAGTGTTTATAGATGATTTATATACTTTTATAAGTTATGGTTTTAGAGGGGAGGCTTTATCTAGTATTAGTAGTGTTTCTCATTTTAGTTTGATATCAAAAACTTATTATCAAAATATAGGATGGAAAATATCAAATTCGTATAATAATTTATTAGGATATAGATTATCACCTTATTCTTGTTTATCTGGTACTATAGTAAAGGTAAAAAATTTTTTTTTATATAATAATATAAAAAATAAATATAATTTTAAAAAACGTGTTTCATTTTTAAATGAGTGATTATTAATAAAAAAAATATTTTTTTGTTTCAGTTTAATACATACACATATTAATTTTTATTTATATAGAGATAGTAAATTACTTAATTTATTTTTATGTAGTGATAATAATAAAGAAACTCTTAAAAAGAGGATTATTGATATATATGGATTAAATTTTTATAAATCTTCTTATGAAATAAATATTAATAGTAATGATATTTTATTATCTGGAATATATAATTTGTTTCAAAAAAATGTTGTTGTACAGTTAATATTTATTAATAAACGTATTATTACAGATAATAATATTGTTATTTTGATAATAAAAAAATTTTTTAAAGAATTTTTTTATAAAATTATTTCTTGTTCATATATTTTATTTCTTACAATAAGTAATCAATGAATTAATGTTAATATTCATCCTAATAAAAATAATATAGAAATTTTAAATGTTTTTAAGATATGTAATTGTATTAATCAAAATTTGTTGTATTTTTTTAGTAAAAATAAGTATTTTTCTGATGAATATAAAAATTTTTTATTTATTAAGAATAAATATTCTTTGTCTTTAAATAAAATTTTTGATTTTGATAATATAAAACAATTAAAATATTATTATGCTAATTGTTTTTTTCGTGAATTTGGTATTATTATTAATATAATACATAATAGATATGTGTTGATACAAAAAAAAAATAATATTTATATAACTGATTTTTTTTTAATATATTATATTTATAATAAATATTTAATTACTAATTATGATAGTAATATTTATAATAAAGTACTATCTTTTTCTTTAAAAAAAAAACTAAAATTTTCTATTGATTTTAATATAAATTCTATTTTTTTGTTATTATTAAATAAAATTGGGTTTTGTATAGAACAACATAAAAATTATTTATATTTATTAAAAATACCATTATTTTTTTATAGAAAAAATATTGAATATTTGTTAGTGCGATTTTTATGTGATGTTACTAAAAAAAAAATAAAATCTTGGAAAAAACAGATATATATATTATCTCAATATGTATTAGATTGTAGTTGTGGTTGGAATAATGAACAAATTATGATTTTATTAATTGAATTAAGTAAATTTAAGAATAAACATTATTTACAAGGTAAATTGTTTTATATTTTAAATTTAAAAAAAATATATAAATATTTAATTTTTTAATATATATGTATCATAAAAAAAATGTTTTTTGTTTATTAGGACCTACTGGTATAGGTAAAAGTTATATTGCTATTGAATTATATCAGTTATTACCAATAGAAATTATTAATGTGGATTCTTGTAATATATATAAATATATGGATATTGGGACTGATAAACCTTCTAAAAAAATTTTAGAAATAATTCCTCATCATTTAATTGATATAATTGATCCTATAGAATATTATTCAGTAAATAATTTTATTTTAGATATTAAATGTTTAATTCATAATATTTTTAAAAAAAATAAAATTCCTTTATTAGTAGGTGGTACAATGATGTATTATAATGTTTTATTTAAGGGTTTAGTATTATTACCTAAATGTAATTATCAAATTCGTTCATATTTGTATCATTTATTAAATAAATATGGTAAACATTATTTATATAATTTACTTAAAAAAGTTGATTATTGATCATGTATTAGATTACATATTAATGATATTAAACGTATTATTAGGACATTAGAAATATATTTTTCTACTGGTAAATCTTTAACATATTTTTTAAAGAAAGATAAATTTATTTTAAATTATCATTTTAAAAAAATAATATTATTACCTCATGATAAAAATATTTTAATTAAAAATATTAAAAATAGATTTATTTCTATGTTAATAAGTGGTTTTGAAGATGAAGTATATATGTTGTATACACGTGGTGATCTAACACCTAATATGTTATTTATGAAATGTATAGGATATAAACAGATATGATCTTATTTTACAAATCATATGTCATATTTTGAAATGTTAAATAATAGTATTATTACTACTATATCTTTAATAAAAAAACAATATACATGATTAATGAAATGAAATAAAGCGTATATTATTCATGTTAATAATTATAGAAAAGTTGTAAATATGATTTTTACATATATTAATTTACATTTATAAGATATATATAAAGATATGATAGGGAATCATTCAGTAATTGCTTTATTTATTTATAATCAAAAGATAAAAACTTCTTATTATTTAGCGTTAAAAGAATTTAAACAGTTAATATATAGTGCACGTATGCAGTATAGTTATTTAATGGAAATTAAAATAAATATACCTAATATTAAATATTATTTAGGATCTGGTACTTTAAATCGTATTAAAACTTGTATTTTATATTATAAATGTAATTTAGTTATAATTAATATTATATTAAAAACTAGTCAAGAAAGAAATTTAAGAGAATATTTAAATATTTCTTTATTAGATAGAACTAGTTTAATTTTAAAGATTTTTGAGTTGGGTGCTCATACTTATTATGGAAAATTACAAGTAAAATTAGCTCAGTTAACTTATTTAAGTAGTAGATTAGTACGTAAATGGAGTCATTTAGAGCGACAAAAAGGAGGTATACATAATATTTTAGGTCCCAGGAGAAAAACAGATAGAATTAGATAGAAGAATATTAAAAAAACAAATTAAATCTATTAGTATTAAATTAGATAAAATTATTTCACAAAGAGAAAAAAGTATTAAATTACGGAATAAATTACATATCCCTATGATTTCTTTAGTTGGTTATACAAATTCTGGAAAGTCAACTTTATTTAATTTGTTAACTAGTTCTCATTTGGATGTTAAGGATGCTGTTTTTACTACATTAGATACGTATAATAAAAGAATTATTTTTCCTAATATAAAAGATTTAATTTTGGTATCTGATACTATAGGATTTATTAATGATTTACCAATTAATATTTGGAGTGCTTTTTGTAGTACATTAGATGAAATTCGTTATTCTTTTTTAATTTTACATATAATAGATGTATCAAATATATATTTTAATTATTATATTAATATAGTAGAACAAACTTTAAAAAGAATTAATATAGGTTATAAGATACCTGTTATTCAAATAATGAATAAAATTGATAAAGTTTATGGATTAACAAAAAATATTGAGTATAAGTATAATACTTATTTACCATATAGAATATGAATTTCAGCTAAATATAATGTAGGTATAGATTTAATCTGTGAAATATTACAAAATTATTATAATAGTACTAAAAAAAAATATTATTTTGTATTAAATGGATATAATGCTGGTTTAATAAGAAATTATATTTATAAACAGAATTTTATTTTTAAAGAACATTATATACATTATGATAAATATATTTTTGTTGTTTTTATTAATCGACTAGATTTATTAAAATTATATAAACAATATCCTTTTTTAAAATTTTCTACATAAAGAAAATAAATATAAAATATGAAAAATATGGTATATGGTTTTCATGTAGTGTATCAATTATTATTGCATAAATCGGGATATATACTTAAGTTATATATTGTTAATAAGAATAATAAAAAGATTAAATATTTAGTTAAATTAGCTTTATCTAAAAATATAAAGATATATTATCTTACTAGAGATACAATAAATAATTATTGTTCAAGCAGATTTAGACATCAAGGTATATTAGCTTATATAAAAAATATTGATTTTAGTATTAGTGAAAGAAAATTTTTTTCTTTAATTACTAATATTAAAAAATTTTTTATTTTAATTTTATCTAAGATTAATAATCCTTATAATTTAGGGGCTTGTATTCGAACAGCTGTTGCAGCAGGAGTAAATCTAATTATTTTAAGTAAATATCATAGTGTTTCATTAATGAATCATATTGTACAAAGTGTTTCTACTGGAAGTATATATCAAATTAAATTTTATATTGTTGTTAATATTAGTTATGTGTTACGTATTTTACGTACTCAATATTTTTATATTATTGGGACATGTACTCAGTCATTAATAAATCTTTATAAATATTCTTTTAATTTAATAAAAATGAAATTATTAGTTTTAATATTGGGTAATGAAGAAAAAGGTATGCAAAAAAATCATAAAAATATATGTCATGTAATTATAAAAATACCTTTAAAAAAAGGTATTAATTCTTTAAATGTTTCAGTAGCTAATGGTATAATAATTTATGAATTATTAAGATTGCAATTATTAAATAATTAAGATAAAATGTTTCCTTTTTGAAAAAAAAGTGGTTTTGAGTTCATAAAATCTATTATAGATATTTTTTTACAGTTATTTACTTGTAATTGTAATATTTGAATATTATATTTTTTTGTAATTATAGTTACATTTTTTGCAGAAACATATATAATATATCCTGGTTGATATATTTTATAATTATTATTTTTAATTATTTTTATTTTTCATAATATAATTTGTTTTTTTTTGTAGTAAAAATAAGTTTTTGGTCATTTATAAAAAGCTCTTATTTTATTGTTAATTTGAATAGCGTCATCATATGATCAATTAATTAAACCATGTTGTTTATTTAGTTTATATGTATATGTATGAGGTATATTTTTATATAATTTTCTATATTGTATGAATTTATAACCATATTTATATATAATATTAAGTAGTTTGATTAAAATTACAATTCCTAATTTTTGCATTTTATAACTTAAACTTATATAAGTATCTATATCATTTATATATAACTTTTTTTGATAAAGGATTAATCCATCATCTAAATGTTGATTAATTTTTATAAAAGTAATACCTGTAGTTTTTTGGTTATTTAATAATGTATATTGTATAGGTGCTGGTCCTTTTCATTGAGGTAATAATGAAGCATGTAAGTTAATACATCCATATTTAGGGATATTAAAAATACATGTAGGTAATAAATATTTATATGATATTATAATCATAAAATCTAGTTCTAATGTTTCGAAATGATTTTTATATTTAATAAGTTCTTCAATATTATTTGGGGTATAGAGATGTATAGAGTTTTTTTTGGTTAAATTTTTAATATATTTGTATTCTGTTTGTGTTTTACTAGTAACAATACCTTTAATACAATAAATATCGTTATTTAATATATGTTTAATAAAATAAAAAGCAAATGATGTATTTCCTAAAAACAGTATTTTTCGATAACTTTTAGTTGGATACATGAATTATATTATATATAATCAATAATTAATAAACCATTTAAATGATCAATTTCATGTTGAATACAAATAGCTAATAATCCTTTAGCGTGTAAATAAAATTTTTTTCCTTTTTTATTATATGAAGAAAGAATAATAGAATTATATCTTTTAATTTGTAAACAATAATTTGGGAGAGATAAACATTGTTCTTGACTTAAAATATATTCTGATTTATATAAAATATTAGGATTAATTAAAGTTAATTTTTTTTTTTTATTATTAGAAATATCAATAGTAATAATAGATTTGTTAATATTAATTTGTATTGCTGCTAGCCCTATAGCGTTATGATAATACATAGTATCGTACATATGTTTAATATCTTTCTTTAAGTTTTTATTAAATATAAGTACTGGTTTAGTTTTAGTTCTTAATTTATTATTAGGATAAATTAATATTTTTAATATAGTCATTTGTATATTAATATAAATAATAGTTCATATAAAAAAAGATATACCCAAAGTGGGACTCGAACCCACATAGTTATATATTAACTGAGGGATTTTAAGTCCCTTGTGTCTACCTTTCCACCATTTGGGCTAAATAAGGCGTGTTCCGGAATTGAACCGGATTAACTGGATTTGCAATCCATTACATAACCATTCTGTCAACACGCCATATATATTATATACAAATATATTGTTATTATATAATACTTTTTTTTTTATTGATAGTAAATTTTAGAATATAACCTTTAAGTGAATTATAATTTTATATTAGGAGAGAAAGATTATGAATATTATTTGTGAATAAATATTTGTATTAAAAATATTAAGTATAATTATGAAAATTCATATAGTATTATGTATAAATTTTTTTATTATTTATTAAGTAATAGTTATGTCTACTATAAATCAATTAGTACGTAAGCCTCGTGTTCAGAAAAAAAATAAAAGTAATGTACCAGCTTTAGAACAATGTCCACAGAAAAAAGGTGTTTGTATACGTGTATATACTATAACTCCTAAAAAACCTAATTCAGCATTACGTAAAGTTTGTAGAGTAAGATTAACTAATGGTTATGAAATTACAGCTTATATAGGTGGTGAGGGTCATAATTTACAGGAACATTCTATGGTTTTAGTAAGAGGAGGACGAGTAAAAGATTTACCTGGTGTGCGTTATCATGTAGTACGTGGAACATTAGATTGTTTAGGAGTAAAAAATAGAAAAACTTCTAGATCAAAATATGGTGTTAAATTAAATTAATTTTTTAGGTAATGTATAGGTAGGTATATGTCACGTCATTATGTTCAGAAAAAACGTATTTTTAAAAAGGATTTAATTTTTAATTCATTTTTAGTATCAAAATTTATTAATTTATTAATGAAAAATGGTAAGAAAACAATAGCACAAAAAATTTTTTATGATGCTTTAGATTTAGTAGGTGATAAATTAAAAAAAAATAAAATTGAATTATTAGAATGAGCTATTAATAATGTTAAACCTGTTATTGAAGTAAAGTCACGTAGAGTAGGTGGAACTACTTATCAAATTCCTATAGAAATAAGAACTATACGTAGTTATACTTTAGCAATACGCTGGATAATTTTAGCTGCACGTCAAAAAAAACATAATAATATGTCACAAAATTTAGCTAATGAATTAATAGAAGCTATACATAAAAAAGGATATGCTTTTAAAAAACGTGAAGATATACATCGTATGGCAGAAGCTAATAAAGCTTTTGCATATTATAGATGATAATATATCATATAAATAAATATAATGTATTCATTATATTTAATATTAAGGAGAAATTAATGTCACGTAAAACCCCTATTATGTATTATCGTAATATTGGTATAAGTGCACATATAGATGCAGGAAAAACTACTATTACAGAACGTATTTTATTTTATACTGGAGTTAATTATAAGTTAGGGGAGGTACATAAAGGAACAGCTACTATGGATTGAATGGCTCAAGAGCAAGAAAGAGGTATAACTATTACTTCAGCGGCTACTACAGTATTTTGAAGTGGTATGTATAGGCAATATAAAGCACATCGTATTAATATAATTGACACTCCTGGACATGTAGATTTTACTATAGAAGTAGAAAGATCTATGAGAGTTTTAGATGGTGCTGTTATGGTATATTGTGCTGTAGGTGGAGTACAACCTCAATCAGAAACAGTTTGGCGACAGGTAGTACGTTATAATGTACCTCGTATTGCTTTTGTTAATAAGATGGATCGTATAGGTGCTAATTTTTTTATGGTAGTGCAACAATTAGAGAAAATTTTTAATACAAAAAATATTTTATTACATATACCTATAGGAATAGAAAATAATTTTATTGGTTTAGTAGATATAGTTTCTATGAAATCTATTTATTGAGAACATACTGATCAGGGAGTTACTTATACTACTACTGAAATTATACCTAAAGATTTACTAGATAATGTTAATTTTTGAAGATTAAAATTATTAGAGTTTATAGCAGATACATCTGATAGTTTAATGTTTAAATATTTAAATGGTATATCATTAACTATACAAGAAATTAAAACTGTTTTAAGAAAACAAGTATTACAAAATAATGTTCTTTTAATTACATGTGGTACAGCTTTTAAAAATAAAGGGATACAATCGTTGTTAGATGCTATAATAGATTATTTACCTTCACCGAATGATTTAGGTAAAATACAAGGACATGATATTACTAATAAATCTCTTATTTCTCGTAAAATAGCTGATGATCAACCTTTTACAGCATTAGTATTCAAATTAGCTAATGATCCTTTTGTAGGTAATTTAACGTTTTTACGTATTTATTCTGGTTTTATTAAAACAGGTAATACTATTTATAATAGTAGTCAGCAAAAAAATGAACGTATAGGACGTATAGTACAGATGCATGCTAATAAAAGAGAAGAGATAAAAGAAGTATATGCGGGTGATATAGCAGCTGTTATAGGATTAAAAGATATTTTTACTGGGGATACATTATGTGATGTTAATAATCCTATTCTTTTAGAGAAAATTAAATTTCCTGTACCAGTAATTTCTATAGCGTTATTACCATTAACAAAAAATGATTTTAAAAAAATGGGTTTAGCTTTATCTCGTTTATCGAAAGAAGATCCATCATTTAAAAGTACTTATGATATTGAATCTAATCAAACTATTATTTCAGGTATGGGAGAATTACATTTAGATATTATTGTTGATCGTATGAGGCGTGAATATAATGTTAATACTAAAATAGGTAAACCAGAAGTTGCTTATAGGGAAACTATTTCTAAAACTGCTTCTAATGTAATAGGTAAATATATTCGACAAACTGGAGGTAGAGGACAATATGGACATGTAGTCATAGATTTAATTCCTTTATCGTTAGATGAATATAGTAAATCAGATCATGGATATCTTTTTGTTAATGATATTAAAGGTGGTGTTATCCCTAATGAATATATACCAGCAGTAGATAAAGGTATAAGAGAACAGTTAAAATCTGGTCCTTTAGGTGGTTATCCTGTCATTAATGTCAAAGTTAGATTATGTGATGGGTCGTATCATGATGTTGATTCTTCAGAGATAGCATTTAAAATGGCAGCTGCTATAGCTTTTAAAGAAGCATTTTTAAAAGCATATCCTTTATTATTAGAACCTATTATGTATGTTGAAGTAGAAACACCAGAAGTTTACGTAGGTGATATAGTTGGGGATTTAAATCGTCGGAGAGGTTTAATAGAAGAGATTAAAGATGTGAGTTTTGGTAAATTAGTAAAGTCTTTTGTACCATTATCTGAAATGTTTGGTTATGCAACTGATTTAAGGTCTCAGACACAAGGTAGAGCTATTTATACTATGTTATTTCATGATTATAAAATAGTACCAGAATTACAAAAAAAGAAAATATTAGATTTAAAAGTAGATAAATAATTAAAAATATTATTAATATATTTAAATATAAAATATAGGATATAAGAATGGTTAAAGAAAAATTTGATAGATCTAAAATACATTTAAATGTAGGTACTATAGGTCATGTTGATCATGGTAAGACTACTTTAACATCTGCTATAACTACAGTTTTATCTAAAAAATATGGTGGTAAAGCGTGTACTTTTGAACAGATTGATAATGCTCCAGAAGAGAAAGCTCGTGGTATAACTATTAATACATCTCATGTTGAATATGATACTTTAACTAGACATTATGCTCATGTTGATTGTCCTGGCCATGCAGATTATATTAAAAATATGATTACTGGGGCTGCTCAAATGGATGGAGCTATTTTAGTAGTAGCTGCTACTGATGGTCCTATGCCCCAAACACGTGAACATATTTTATTGGCTAGACAAGTAGGAGTCCCTTATATTATAGTGTTCATGAATAAATGTGATATGGTAGATGATCCAGAATTATTAGAATTAGTTGAAATGGAAATTAGAGATTTATTATCTCAATATAATTTTCCAGGTGATAAAACTCCTATTATACAAGGATCAGCATTAAAAGCTTTAGAAGGGGATAAAAAATGAATAGATAAAATTTTTAATTTAGCAGATACTTTAGATAAATATATTCCTAATCCTAGTAGAAATATTGATAAACCTTTTTTATTACCTATAGAAGATGTTTTTTCTATTTCAGGTAGAGGTACAGTAGTAACTGGAAGAATAGAACAAGGTATTATTAAAGTAGGTGAAGAAGTAGAAATTGTTGGTATTCGTGATACTATAAAATCTATTTGTACTGGAGTAGAAATGTTTCGTAAATTATTAGATGAAGGAAGAGCAGGTGAAAATGTTGGTATTTTATTACGTGGTATTAAAAGAGAAGAAATAGAAAGAGGACAAGTATTATCTAAACCAAATACTATTAAGCCACATACTATTTTTGAAGCAGAGGTATATATTTTAACTAAAGAAGAGGGTGGTAGACATACTCCTTTTTTTAATGGTTATAAACCTCAATTTTATTTTAGAACTACTGATGTTACAGGTACAGTAAAATTATCGAAAGAAATAGAAATGGTAATGCCAGGTGATAATATTAAAATGGTAGTAGAGTTATTTAATCCTATTGCTATGAATATAAGTTTACGTTTTGCTATACGTGAAGGTGGACGTACTGTAGGAGCTGGATTAGTCAGTAATATTATTACATAATAAGTTTGTTACTTATATATAATATATAATTTAATAATTATATATTTTTTATATTTTTATATAATATTAGTTATGAAAAATCAAAGAATACGTATTAAGCTGAAAGCTTTTGATTATCGTCTTATAGATAAATCTACTTATGATATTGTTAGAACAGCTAAAAAGACAGGAGCACAAGTACGGGGTCCTATACCATTACCGACTAGTATAGAAAAGTTTACTGTATTGGTGTCACCTCATATAGATAAAGATTCACGTGATCAATATGAAATACGAACACATAAACGTTTAATTGATATTGTAGATCCGACTGATCGTACAGTAGATGCTTTAATGAAATTAGATTTAGCAGCTGGTATTGATGTACAGATTAGTTTAAGTTCATAATATTGAGGAGTAGGAGTATAATTAATGATTTCATTAATAGGAGTTAAGGTAGGTATGACTCATATATATGATATGAGGTATCATTTTGTACCAGTTACTATTATAAAAGTATATAAAAATATTATTACACAGATTAAAAATGTAGTTAATGATGGATATCAGGCTACTCAAATTATGTTAGATTTACCTAATGTAAATAAAATGTCTCATAGAGTATCTCTTAAGAATATATATAAGAAGAAAAAATGTAAATTATGAGAAATTTATTATAATAAAATATTACATCAATATGTAGGACAAAAAATAGATGTTAGTGTATTGAAAGATATTAAAAAGATAGATATTATTGGGATTACTAAAGGTAAAGGATATGCTGGTACTGTTAAAAAATGGCATTTTGCTATGCAAGATAAAACTCATGGTAATTCGTTATCTCATCGTGTACCAGGATCAATAGGTCAAAATCAAACTCCTGGTAGGGTTTATAAAGGTAAAAAAATGTCTGGACGTATGGGTGGAGTAAAAAGAACTATATTATCATTATCTTTATTAGAAGTTAATATACCTAAAGATTTTATTGTAGTGAAAGGTTCTGTACCTGGTAACAAAGGTCATTATGTATATATACGTACATCTATACGAGATTTTAAAAAGGAACTATAATGTATATAGTTACACAAGATACTCAAGAAAAGATTAGTTTATCTGATAAAATTTTTGGTTGTACTTTTAATATGTCATTAGTACAACAGATAATTACTTTATCTCAAGGTAATAGACGAAAAAATATTTCTGCACAAAAAACACGTGCTTTAGTAAAAGGTTCTAATTATAAACCATGGAAACAAAAAGGTACAGGTAGGGCACGATCTGGTACTAAAAAAAGTCTTATATGACGTAAAGGAGGTGTAGCATTTTCTAATGCTAATAATAATTATTATCGTAAAATTAATAAAAAAATGTATAGAAATGCTTTAAAAAGTATTTTTTCTCAATTAATTAAAATGTCACGTTTACATATTTTTCAACAATGGGATCTTGTTTTACCTAAAACTAAATTATTAGTAGATAAAATAAAATTTTATCACTGAAAGAGTGTTTTATTTATTTTATTACATATACAAGAATATTTATTTTTAGCAGCACGTAATTTATATTACGTTTGTTTATGTACAATCAATAATATTAATATATTAAATTTGTTTCGTTATAATCATATTATACTTACAGTAGATAGTATTAAAACTCTTGAAAATTTATTAAGTTAATTATGAAACATAGAAATTCGTATTTAAATATATTATTAAAACCTTATTATTCTGATAAAATTTTATTACTTTCTAAAAGTAAAAATTTAGTTGTTTTTAAAGTAGGTAAATATATTAATAAGATTCAAATTACTCAAGTAGTAAGTAAAATTTTTCATGTAAAAGTAAAAAAAATTTGTATTTTAAATGTGAAAAGAAAAAAAATACGTTATTCTAATAAAATAGGTTATATTAAAAGTTGGAAAAAAGCTTATATTTATTTAGAAAAACAGTCATCCTTACCTTTATATCATTTTCAAAAATAGTTATTTTTTATGAGCAAAATACTGAAATATAAACCTATTACTCCAGGATATAGACATAAAGTACATATTTATAATTCTTATTTGTATAAAGGACATAGTAATAATTTTTTAACTAAGGGGAAAAAACGTAAAAGTGGTCGTAATAATCAGGGTCGTATTACTGTAAGACATATAGGTGGAGGAGCAAAATATAAATATCGTAAAATAGATTTTAAAAGAAATAAAGATAATATTATAGGATATTTAAAATATGTAGAATATGATCCTAATAGATCAGCATATATAGGGTTAATAATTTATATAGATGGAGAAAAAAGATATATTTTATATCCTAAAAATTTATGTATTAAAGATAGTATTATTTCAGGATTATCGGTACCAATAAAAATTGGTAATCATTTACCTTTATTAAGTATACCATTAGGTACTTATATACATAATATTGAATTATATCCTGGTAGAGGAGGTCAATTAATAAGATCAGCTGGATCTTATGCTGTTTTAGTTTCTAAAGAAGATAAATATGCATTAATTAAGTTACGTTCTGGAGAATTACGAAAGATTTTATTAATTTGTAAGGCTACTATAGGATGTGTTGGATATTCAAAATATTTATTAAGAGAATTAGGTAAAGCTGGTACTTCACGTCATTTAGGAATAAGACCTACTGTACGTGGTACTGCTATGAATCCTGTAGATCATCCGCATGGTGGAGGTGAAGGACGTAATTTTGGTAAACATCCTGTTACTCCTTGGGGAATATCTACTAAAGGTTATAAAACACGTAATAATAAGCGTACTAATAAATATATTATTAAGTCACGACATATGTAATTAGTGATAAAAATATTTTTTACAGGGAGAATATATGTATGGGTAGATCATTGAAAAAAGGTCCTTTTATTGATATACATTTATTAAACAAAATTAAGTATGCTATAAGCAATAATAATAAAAAAAATTTAAAAACATGATCACGTCGTTCTACTATTTTACCTGAAATGATTGGTTTTACTATAGAGGTACATAATGGTCGTAAACATATACCTGTTTATATAACAGAAGAAATGATAGGTCATAAATTAGGAGAATTTTCACCTACTAGGACTTATAAAGGTCATATTACTTTAAATAAAAAAATTAATAAAGTTTAAATTATATTATTAAAGGATTTATATTGATATATGAAAGCTATATGTAAATATGCTAAAATGTCTGCGCAAAAATTACGTTTAGTTGCTAATTTAATTAGATTTAAATCTATTTTTATAGCATTACGTATATTAACGTTTACTCAGAAAAAAGCTTCTTTATTAATATTAAAAGTTTTACAATCAGCTATTGCTAATGCTAAATATTTAAAAAAAGATATAAATAAAATGAAGGTAATACAAATTTATATTAATGAAGGTACCAATACTAAACGTATGGTGGCTAGAGCAAAAGGAAGAGTAAATTATATTATAAAACGTACGAGTCATATTTATATTCATTTAGGTATGTAACTCTTTAAGTTAAGGAAAATATTATAATGGGACAAAAAGTTAATCCTAATTTAATTAGATTAGGTATTGTTAAATCTTGGAATTCTATTTGATATGCACATAAAAAATCTTTTGCTATTAATTTATATAATGATTTTTTGATTAGACAATTATTATATAAAAAATTATTTAATGCATTAGTTTCTAAAATTATTATAGAAAGATTAGTAAAAAATATAAAAATTACTATTTATACAGCTCGTCCGGGGGTTATTATAGGTAAGAAAGGAGAAGATATAGAGAAATTAAGAATATTAACTATGCGATTAACTAAAGTACCTACTCAAATTAATATATTAGAGATACGGAAACCAGAATTAGATGCTAAATTAGTAGCAGCTAATATAGCAATACAATTAGAAAGACGTTTAATGTATCGTAGAGTAATGAAAAGAGTTATAGCTAATGCTATAAGATTAGGAGCATTAGGTATTAAGGTAGAAATTAATGGTAGATTAGGTGGTACTGAAATAGCACGTACTGAATGATATAGAGAAGGTAGAGTCCCTTTACATACGTTAAGAGCTGATATAGATTATAGTGTATCTCAAGCATATACTAATTATGGTGTAATTGGAATTAAAGTATGGATATTTAAAGGAGAAATTTTAGATAAAATGATATTAGATAATTTTTCTATATCTAAAAATAATTCTTCTATTGTTAATTAGTTTGTTTCTCAAAAACGTTTTTAAATAAAATAATATTTATTCATATTCTATATAAATTATGTTATTACCTAAAAAAACTAAATATCGAAAAGTACAAAAAGGCCGTAATAAAGGTTTTTCTAATAGTACAGAAATTTGTTTTGGTACTTATGGTTTAAAAGCTATTACTAGAGGTAGATTGTCGTCTAAACAAATTGAAGCTGCTCGTAGAGTAATAGCTCATGCAGTAAAAAGACAAGTATTAATATGAATAAGAATTTTTCCTGATAAGCCTATTACGAAAAAACCTTTAGAAGTACGTATGGGTAAAGGTAAAGGTGATATAGATCATTGAGTGGCTATAATTAAACCAGGTGCTATATTATATGAAATTGCTGATATTGATGAAAGTTTAGCTAAACATGCTTTTTTATTAGCTAGCGCTAAATTATCTGTTAAAACAGTTTTTATAAAAAAAATATATGAAGACAAAACATCAGGAATTAAATAAAAATACTAATTTACATATTAAATTAATTTTTTTATATAGGAAAATATTTTTATTACGTTTACAATTATTTTCAGGAAAATTAAAAAAAACACATTTATTCAAAATATATAAAAAAAAAATAGCTTTTATTAAAACATTATTATATTTAAATAAATAAAAGTTTATATTTTTTTAAGATAAATAAATAAAATATATGTTTAAAAAACCTAAAATTGTGAAAGGATATGTATTAAATAATAAGATACCTAAAACATTAATTATTTCTAGAGTCGTTATTCATAAACATTATTTGTATGGTAAATTTATTAAGAAATATAGTCGTTTATATGTACATAATCGTTTTAATGTATTTTGTGAAATTAATGATTTGGTAGAAGTAGTGCAGAGTCGTCCATATTCTAAATTAAAAACTTGAGTATTAAATAAAATTATTAGATAAAATATTTTTTAGGAATTCAATATGATACAAGAAAGAACATTATTAAGTGTAGCTGATAATTCAGGGGCTAAATTAGTAATGTGTATACGTGTATTAGGTGGTGGTAATCGTAAATATGCATATATTAATGATGTTATTAAAATAGCAGTAAAAATAGCATTACCTAAAAGCAAAGTTAAAAAAGGAGATGTATTAAAAGCTTTGATCGTACGTACTAAATATAAATTATTACGTAAGGATGGTACATATATTAGATTTGATGATAATGCTTGTATATTATTAAGTAATACTCATGAAAATTTAATAGGTACAAGGATTTTAGGACCAGTAACTAGAGAGTTAAAAGTTAATAAATTTAGTAAAATAGTATCATTAGCTCCTGAAGTTTTATAAAAATATTTATTTTTATGGATGAGTAATATGAGAACTAAGACCAAATTACGTCTTAATGACAAAGTCATAATTATTACTGGACGAGATAAAGGTAAACAGGGTTTTATTAAAAAGATATATGTATCTATACATAAAGTATTAGTAGAAGGTATAAATATAGTTTATAGACATCAAAAACCTATTCCTTCAATGAATTTATTAGGAGGTATTCAACGTAAAGAAGCTTTAATAGATATTTCTAATGTAAGTTTATTTTATGGTCAAGATAAATGTGTTTTAAGTAAGATAGGATATCAATATATTAAAGGTAATAAAAGAAGGTTTTATAAAAAAAATCGTGTTTTTTTAATTTAATTATTATTATACGTATTATGAATTATTTATATAAGCAATATAAAGAAATAATTGTTCCTAAAATGATAAAAAAATATCATTATTCATCAATTATGGAAGTACCTAATATTAGTAAAATAGTATTAAATATAGGTATTAAATGTAGTTCTCATAAATATTTAAAAAATATTCGTGATGATTTAAGATTAATTACAGGACAGTTACCAATTTTTACTAAAGCAAAAAAATCTATATCTAATTTTCAATTAAGAAAGGGAGTTGATACTGGATGTAAAGTGACATTACGTAAGAAAAATTTATGAAATTTTTTAGAGAAATTAATTTATATTGTTATACCTCGTATACGTGATTTCCGAGGTATTCCAGTAAAATCTTTTGATAAATTTTCTAATTTAAATATTGGTATTAAAGAATATACAGTTTTTCCAGAAGTAATGTATGATACTATCAGTAATAGGTCTTATGGTTTAAATATTACTTTAGTAACAACATCAAGTAAAAAAAAAGAAGTGTTATATTTGTTAAGTTCTTTATCTTTTCCATTTAAATAAACATTATGTTTAATTATGATAATATAAGAAATATAATATGACTAAAAAATCTGTTTTAGCTCGTAATTTTAAACGTAAAAAATTAATCAAAAAATTTTTTTTACGTAGAATGAAATTAAAAAATATTATTTCTTCTTCTCAGAGTACTGATAAACAAAGATGAGATGCTGTAGTAAAATTACAATGTTTACCTAGAGATTCTAATAAAAGTCGTTATAGGAATAGATGTTTACAATCAGGTAGAGCACATGGTTTTTTACGTAAATTTGGGTTAAGTAGAATTAAGTTCCGAGAATTAGCTGCACGTGGTGATATACCTGGATTAAAGAAATCTAGTTGGTAATTATTATTATTTATATATAATAAATTAAATAAATATATATTATAGATGAGGTTATACATTTATGAGTATGCAAGATCCTATTTCAGATATGTTTACTTGTATAAGAAATGGACAAATAGCTAATAAAACAAGAGTTATAACTTTATATTCATTATTTAAATTATGTATTTTAAAAGTATTTTTATCTGAAGGTTTTATCAAGAATTATATTGTTAGTAACATTACTACTAAAAAAAAATGTATTTTTATTCATTTAAAGTATTTTACTGGTATTCCTGTTATTACTACTATTGTAAGAGTTAGTAAACCTAGTTTACGTATTTATAAAAAAAGTGTAGATATTCCTTATATTTTATCAGGTTTAGGTTTAGTAGTTATTTCTACATCTAAGGGTGTAATGTCTGATAAGAAGGCTCGTTTTTTAAAGTTAGGCGGTGAAATTCTTTGTTATATATATTAATTACATATAATAAATAATATTATAGGGATAGTTAGACATGTCACGTATAGCTAAACAGGAAATTTGTATACCTTTAGGTGTTAAAGTGAAGTATTATAAAAATTTTTTGGTAATTTCTAACAAAGATAGAAAGAATATATATAAATTAAATAAAAGTATTATATTACAGATTTATAATAATAAAATACGTGTGTGTTTTGATAAACTTAAAAGATATTTATGACCTTTAGCTGGAGTAACTAGAACTATTATATATAATATGATAGTAGGTGTTACTATAGGGTTTGTTAAGATTTTATCTTTAGTAGGTGTCGGTTATAAAGCAGAGTATATAGATCATGTATTGAAATTATCTATAGGATATTCTCATAAAGTACATTATAGTGTACCTAAAGATATTAAATTACAATATAATGAAAGTGAAAATCAAATAATTATTACTGGGTTTAATAAACAATTAGTAGGTGATGTAGCAGCACAAATAAGAAATTTACGTCCTCCTATTCCTTATAAAAAAGGTAAAGGTATTCGATATTTATCAGAGGTAGTGAGAATTAAAGAACATAAAAAGAAATTAAAATAAGACAATATTATTATGAATAAGGTTATATATATATGTGGAATAAAAGAAAGTATCGTTTACGTCGAGCTAAAAAATTACGTAATATGTTATATCTAAATAATAAGTTGCGTTTAGTTATTCATAAAACATCACGACATATATATGTACAGGTAATATCAGCTGATAATAAATATATTATTTCTTCTGCTTCTACAGTAGAAAAAAGTATAAAAAAACAATTAAATTATAATACAGGTAATATAAAAGCATCAGAATTAATAGGTAAAATTATTTCTTTACGTGTTTTAAAAAAAGGTATTACGAATATTACTTTTGATCGTTCTGGATATAAATATCATGGACGTGTTTCAGCTTTAGCAAATGTATTACGTAAATATCATTTGTTGTTTTAAAATATTAGGAATAAATGTTATGAAATATAATAATGTTACTTATATAGAAAAATTAATTGCAGTAAATAGAGTATCTAAAACTGTTAAAGGAGGTAGAGTATTTTCTTTTACAGTTTTAACTGTAGTAGGAGATGGTCGGGGGAGAGTAGGATATGGTTATGGTAAATCACGTGAAGTACCTGTAGCTATTCAAAAAGCAGTAGAAAAATCTCATTCTAATATGATCAATATTCTATTAAAAAAAGATACTAGAACTATACCTTATTCTGTTTCTGGCCGTTATACTAGTACTATAATATTTATGAAACCAGCTGTTGTAGGTACTGGTATTATTGCAGGTGGAGCAATGAGAGCTATATTTATCGCTGCTGGTGTACAAAATATTTTAGCTAAGTCATATGGTTCTACTAATCCTTTAAATATGATAAAAGCTACTTTATTAGCTTTATCTAAGATGCAGACAGCAAATTTTATAGCCTTAAAAAGGGGTAAAACTATTAAAGATATTTTAATGTATAAATAGATTGTTTTTATTTATAATGATATTATTAGGACATAAAATGTATTTAAATAAATTATATTTTGTTAGGACATCTAAATGTTTAATTAAACGAGTTGGTAGAGGTATAGGTAGTGGTATAGGTAAAACATGTGGTAGAGGACATAAAGGTCAAAGATCTCGTGCTGGTGGAAAAAATAATAGAGGGTTTGAGGGTGGACAGACTCCATTTTATAAACGTATACCTAAATTTGGTTTTATTTCATGTATTAAAAATAGATATGAGTTACCTATTCATTTATTAAATAAATTTGTTGTTAACACTAATATTGATTTGATATTATTAAGAAAAATATTTGGTTTTTCTAAAAAAATTAAAATAGTAAAAATTATTAATACTGGGGTATTAACTACAAAAATTAATATTATAGATAAAAGGATACAATTATCAGTTAGTGTTAGATCTAAAATTAAATCTTTAAATGGAAATATTATTAATTAATATATTTTTAATTATGTAACTAATGTAATATATGCATATTATGACAAATAATTTTAATATTTTAATAAATAAATTATTATATGTATTAGGGGGAATATTTATTTTTCGTATAGGTATATTTATACCTATTCCTGGGATAAATGTACATCTTTTATATAATATTTTTTCTAAAACACATAATAGTTTTATTGATTTATTTAATATGTTTTCTGGAGGTTCATTATTTCATGCTTCTGTATTCGCTTTAGGAATTATGCCTTATATAACTAGTTCAATGGTTATACAGTTATTAACTTTTATTTCACCGTTTTTTATTGAATTAAGAAATGAAGGTATTCGTGGTAAGCATATTTTAAATAAATATACTCATTATTTAACTTTTTTTATAGCAGTAATTCAGGCAATTTTTGTATCTGCTACTTTGGTAAAATTGAATAGTAGTCATGAAATATTATTTAGTTCTCATTTAAATTTTTATTTTATTTCTATTATATGTTTAGTTACTGGTACTATGTTTTTAGTATGGTTAGGGGATCAATTAACAGAATATGGTATTGGTAATGGAACATCATTAATTATATATACTGGTATTATTTCTAATTTACCTACTGTAGTAGTGCACTTTAGATCTTTATGAGTTAGTAGTTTTTTTGCTAATATAAAATTAATATGTGTTATGATTTTGATGTTATTTATTATATACTATATAGTATATATAGAAAGAACTATTAAGCGTATACCTATACATTACCCTAGTCATCGTCAACAATTAGGAAGATACTTTTCGTTAGCGTCTCAAAATACGTATTTACCATTAAAGTTAAATATAGTAGGAGTTATCCCAGCTATTTTTTCATCAAGTTTTATTATTTTTCTTAATAATATATTTATATGAATAGCTAATTTTAGTAATATTAATTTATTTAATTTTATTTCTTTATTATTTTCTACTAAACAAATTACATATATAGTTGTATATGTTTCTTTAATTATATTTTTTTCATTTTTTTATGCTACTTTAGTTTTTGATCCTGTAGAAACAGCAGATAATTTAAAGAAATCGGGAGCTTATATACCTGGTATTAGGCCTGGTATAGATACGTCTGTATATATTCATAATGTTGTTATGAAATTAACATTATTTAATGTTTTATATATAATATTTATTTGTTTATTACCTGAATTTTTACATGATGTTGTAGGTTGGCCTTATAATTTCGGCGGTACTACATTATTAATAGTAATTGTAGTAGCTATTGATTTTATATCTCAAATACAAACTTTTTTTCTTTCTGATAGATATTTATCTATATTTAGAAAAAATTTATATAAATAATGTTTATATGAGTATTACTTAAATGAAAGTAAGAGCATCAGTAAAGCGAATTTGTCGTTATTGTCGTATTATTAAACGTAAAGGTATATTAAGAGTTTTGTGTAGTGTTAATCCTAAACATAAACAACGTCAAGGATAAATAATGGTACGAATAATAGGTGTAGATATACCAGAGAATAAAACTATTTTAGTAGGACTTACATATATATATGGTATAGGGATGTCACGAGCACGTTTATTATGTAAAAAGAATAATATTCTTTATACAATTAAAGTTAAAGATTTAACAAATGATCAAATAAAACTTATTAGATCTAATTTAAATAAATTTATATTAGAAGGAGATTTACGTAGAGAAAGGATATTAAATATTAAAAGGTTAATAGATCTTAATACATATAGAGGTTATAGACATCGTAAGGGATTACCTGTTAGGGGGCAAAGAACAAAAACTAATGCTAAAACGTGTAAAAAAATGATGTATGTAAAACACAAATAATGTTTAAATATTATTATGATAAAAAATATAAAGAAAACAGTTAAAATACAAACTAAAAGAAAAAAAAGTAAAATTTTGGAAGGATTAGTATATATACATGCTTCATTTAATAATACTATTATTAGTTTCACAGATATTAAAGGTAATGTATTAGGGTGGACTACATCAGGTGGTGTGGGATTCCGAGGATCACGTAAATCTACTCCTTTTGCAGCACAAATAGCTACTAGTAAATGTACAGTTTTAATGAAAGAATATGGTATACAGAATATTAAAGTAATGATTAATGGTCCGGGTCCAGGAAGAGAATCTAGTGTAAGAGCATTAAATGTAGCTGGTTTTCATATTACAGATATAATTGATGTGACTCCTATTCCTCATAATGGATGTCGTCCACCTAAAAAAAGACGTATTTAATGATAAATTATAGAATAATATATAATTATTATTATGATCTAATAACATATATAGTGATAATATGGGTAAATATTTAGGACCTAAATTAAAATTAAGTCGTAGTATAGGTATAGATCTATTTTTAAAATCATCTTTGCGTGACATAGAAAGTAAATGTAAAATTAATCATTTACCTGGTGTACATAGTTATAGAAAAAGACGTATATCAGAATATGGTATTCAATTACGTGAAAAACAAAAAATACGTCGTATGTATATGATTACTGATAGGCAATTATATAATTATTATAAAAAATCTTTAAAATTACATAGTAATACAGGAGAAATTTTATTACAATTTTTAGAACGTAGATTAGATAATATTGTGTATAGAATGGGATTTGCAACTACCCGTTTAGATGCTCGTCAATTAGTGAATCATAAATTAATCGTAGTGAATAATCATATTATTAATATTCCTTCTTATTTGGTATGTATTAATGATTGTATTGAAGTTAGGGACAAAGCTAAAAAGTATCAGCGTATTATATATGCTAAAGATTTATTTACTAGTAAAGCAATACCAGTATTATGATTAGATATTGATATCAGTAAGTTAGTAGGTAGAGTTAAGTTATTACCTTTAAGAGATATGTTACCACCAGATATTAAAGAAAAATTAATTATAGAATATTATTCTAGATAATATATATTATAGGGGTATATAAATGTGAATTTTTTAAAACCTAATTTTATTAAGATAAAATCTCTTGGTAAAAATTATTCTAAAATTGTATTAGCTCCTTTTGAAAGAGGTTTCGGACATACATTAGGAAATGTATTAAGACGTATTTTATTATCTTCTATTAGTGGGGCCGCAGTAACTGAAGTAGAAATAGCTGGTGTATTACATGAATATAGTGTAAAAAAAGGAGTTTTAGAAGATATTATAGAAATTATTCTTAATTTAAAAAGATTATGTATAAAATTAAATAATACTCATATAGAATCTTTTTTATATTTAAATAAAACAGGTATAGGTCCTGTTTTAGCATCAGATTTGTTACATCAAGAAGAGGTAAAGATTATTAATCCTGAACATATTATTTGTCATTTAACTGATATAAATACTCATATTGATATGAGGATTAAAGTACAAACAGGTATAGGATATGAATCAGCTGTATATAAAAAAATATTAGATACTAATATTAATAAAACTATAGGAAAAATTTATGTAGATTCTTTATATAGTCCTATTAAAACAGTTACTTATAAAGTAGGTACTACTAGAGTAAAACAACGTACAGATTTAGATAAATTAAGTATGTATATTAAAACTAATGGTACTATTAATCCTGAAGAAGCTATTCGTAGATCAGCAACTATTTTAGTAAATCAATTACAATGTTTTATGGATTTAAAATTAGTGAATCAAAAAGAAATATTAGTAGAAAAAAAACAAGAAATTTTAAATCCTATTTTATTACAATCAGTAGATGATTTAGAATTAACTGTTCGTTCAGCTAATTGTCTAAAATCTGAATTTATACATTATATAGGTGATTTAGTACAAAAAACAGAAATTGATTTATTAAAAATGCCTAATTTAGGTAAAAAATCTTTAGCAGAAATTAAAGATGTTTTATTTACTAAAAAGTTAACTTTAGGTATGACAATAGATAATTGGCCACCTGTAGAATTATTACAAAAAAAATAGTAATAAATTTTTTTAGTAAATTACATTTATTAAATATAATATAAAAGGATAATATGTATTATCGTAAATTTAATAGAAATAAGAAACATCGTCAATTAATGTTTATTAATATGATTAATTCTATAATTTTATATGAATATATTAAAACTACTTTGTATAAGGCTAAAGAAGTAAGTAGTTTTTTAGAAAAGTTAATTCAGAAAGCTAAAGTAAATAATATTTCTAATAAAAAAAAATTGTTTTCTATTTTACGACAGAAAACAATTGTTCATAAATTATTATATGTAATAGCTCCTCGTTTAGTAGAAAGAAAGGGTGGATATACTCGTATTATTAGATGTGGTTATCGTAAAGGGGATTATGTTGTAATGGCTTATATAGAAATACTTGGGCGTATATGTAATTAATATTTAATATTATTTTTATTTATATAGTTTATTGAATTAAATATTAATTGGTAATATAATTATGTGTAAAAATCATATTTTTTGGATGGAGTATTCTTTACATTTAGCAGATAAAGCTGCAGAAAATTATGATATTCCTGTAGGATCTGTAATAGTTTATAATAATGTATTACTTTCTGAAGGTTGGAATCAATCTATATGTAAAAATGATATTACCTTACATGCTGAAATAGTAGCTATTCGTAAAGCTGCTTTATTAGTAAATACTCATATATTACAGAAAACTTCTATTTATGTAACTTTAGAACCATGTTTAATGTGTTTAGGTGCTATTATTAATGCTAAAATTAAAAATTTATATTATGGTGCTAAAAATAAGTTTTTTTCTGTAAAATATTTTATGGAACAGTTTTATAATCATTATAAAATTAATATTGGTGCACATATTTTAGAAACACGATGTATGTCTCGAATAAAAAAATTTTTTTTAACTCATTGTAGAAAATAATATATAGATATATTATATATTTATTTTTTTTTTGTTTTAGTTATTAATATAATTATAAATGATAGAATAATGTGTACATTACAACAATTAATTATGAAATTAAATAAATATTGGGAGTCAGTAGGTAGTGTTATTATGACTCCTTTGGATATAGAAATAGGTGCTGGTACTTTTCACCCTATTACATTTTTTAATGCTATTCAAGGTAATACTCGTATATTTATTTCTTATATACAATGATGTAAAAGACCTACTGATAGTAGATTTCATTTGAATTATTATAAACTTCCTCAATATTATCAATATCAGGTTATTATAAAACCTTCAGTTACTAACATGCAGATGTTGTATTTAAATTCATTAAAGTATTTAGGAATAAAATTAGATCTTTGTGAAATACGTTTTATTGAAGATAATTGAGAAAATCCTACTTTAGGTGCTTATGGTAGTGGTTGAGAAATAAGATTAAATGGTATGGAGATAACACAATTTACTTATTTTCAACAAATGGCTGGTGTTCCATGTGTTCCTGTTATGGGTGAAATTACTTATGGTATAGAACGTTTAGCTTTATATTTACAAGATAAAAATAATATATTTGATTTAATTTGAGATAGAAATCTTAATGGTTATATAACATATAAAAAACTTTTTTTCCAATATAATAAAGAAAATTCTGATTATAATTTACAGTATGCTAATACAAAGTGTTTATTAAAAATATTATTAGTTTATGAGAAAGAATCTTTAAGATTATTAAAATTATTAGTTCCATTACCTTTGGTAGCTTATGATTATGCGTTAAAAACAGTGCATTATTTTAATATTCTTGATGCAAGAAATTTTTTTTCAGATTTATATAAACAGAATTTTATGTTACGTATAAGGAAATTATTTCTTAAAATTGCTGTTGTTTATTTAAAAAAAATTAATCATGTAGTATAAAATATATATAATTATATGTATAGTAAAAATACTAGTTATTTATTAGTAGAAATAGGAATAGAGGAATTACCAGTAATTCAACTTAATAAGTTAAGTAAAAAATTTTTGTATTGAATACAATATTATTTAAAAAAAGTATATTTTGTTTTTTATAAAATACAATTGTTTTTTTCTTTAAGAAGATTATCTTGTTTAGTTTCTCATATTAATTTAGATCAAAAAAAGATATCTTATATTATTAATAATTCAATATTATTAACTAGAAATGATTATTGAATTACCTATATTTCTTCATCCCATCATTCTTTTTTATCAAAAAAAATAATATTTAATTTCATAGATATAAATTATATAGAATATAAGGATATAAATATAGTATATAAACATATTAGTAATTATATTACATATCATTTACCTAAAATAATTTGTAATGTATTATCTATGTTGATTAAAAATCAGAAAGTAATGAGATGAGGCTTAAATAATATTTTGTTTATTAAACCTATTAGTCATATTATAATTTTGTTAGATGATATGTATCTGATTACATCTATTAATACTATAATGACTAGTAATTATACATATGCTAATAAATATTTAAATTTTTTATGTATTCAATTAAAAAAAGCTATATATTATGAGTGATTTTTATTAAAATATGGAAAAGTTATTGTTAATTATAAAAAACGTTTACAAAAAATATATTCTTCTTTAAGTTCACTTATTAATATATATAAATATTATATATCTTATAATAAATTATATTTATGTAATTTAGCTTTATCTGTAGAATATCCTTTATGTCTTGTTTGTAAATTTAAGAAAAAGTATTTATTAATACCTCAAGATATTATTGTATTTATAATGAGTACAGAATTTCATTATATTAATGTATTTACATTAAATAATAAACTTACTAATTATTTTATTATAGTAGTAGATGGGTATTATGTTAATAAAAAACATATTATTAAAGGATATGAGAATATTATAAATTTAATTTTATATGATATATATAATTTATATGTTTTAGATAAAAAAGTAAAATTTATTACTTATATATATAAGTTAAAAAATATATTTTATTATCCTACTTTAGGCTCATTGTATGATAAAGTTAAAAGAATGTTGTTTATTTCTAATAAAATATTTTTTTTATTAGAAAATAGAAATATTATTAATCTTCGTATATTATCTCATTTAATTTTATTATGTAAATGTGATTTAGTAACTAATTTGTGTAAAGGATATAGTAAATTAAAAGGTATAGTTGGGTCATGTTATTTATTATTAGATGAATTATCATCTGTTGTTAAAAACAGATTTTTTATTATACAGGAATATTATTATCCTAGATTTAATGGAGATTATATACCTACTAATATTTATAGTATTATTTTATTTTTAAGTGATAAAATTGATACTATTGTTAGTATTTTTGTTGTACATAAAAATAATAATATTAATTATAATAGTGATCCTTATGCCTTAAGAAGATTATCTGTATTAATATTACAGGTATTAATTCATAATAGATTGTCTTTAAATTTATTTTTATTAATTAAATATATATTATTAAAATATACTTTTTTTTCTGTAGAAAAATATAATCAATTATTATTTAATATATGTCAATTTATATTTAATCGTTCTTTACATATTTTTTTAAAATTAGGTTATACTAAAAAAGTTTTTTTATCTATAAACAAAAAAAATAATTATGATATTTGAGATATATATCAGAGAATAAAAGCATTATCTTTATTTATGCAGATATCTGTTGATAAATTTCGATCTTTAATAATAGTTAGTAAACGTATATCTGTTATATTACTTAAAGAACAATATTTACTAAATAATTATGTTTTTAACATCAAGTATTTAATATTAGATGTAGAAAAGAAATTGTATTATTATAATTTGATTTTAAAGAGAAAATATTTAATGTTAATTAAACAACGTTTATATAATAAATTATTATTTTTATTTTGTTTATCTCGCAAAATTATTCATAATTTTTTTCTTTATGTAAGATTAGATATAGATAATCAAAATTTAAAAAAAAATAGATTATTTTTATTATTTGAGTTATATAACTTTTTTTTTAGTTTTATAAAATTTAGTGATTATTATTAGGAATAAGTTTTTTAATAATTCCTCCTCCTATACAAATATTACCTCAATAAAATACAGCTGATTGTCCTAATGCTATTCCATGAATAGGATATTGAAATATTATTTTGTAATATTTTTTCTTTTTATGTTTAGGGTATATTATACATAATGTTAATTGTTGTTGTGACCTAATTTTAATTTTATAAAAATAAAAAACTTTGTTATTATATTGTATATGTATAAAATGTATTTTTTTTAAATAAATACCAGAACTAAATAATTTATTATGTTTATGATTAGTACTAATTATTAATTGATTAGTATTTATATGTTTATCTATAACATAAAAAGGTTTTTGTTTTGTGTTTTTAATATTTAAATTTTTTCTTTGTCCTATAGTATAATAAAATAATCCTTGATGTTGTCCTACAATATTATTATTATAAATAATATTTCCTGGAGTATTAGGTAAGTAGTTTTTAATGAATGTAGTAAAATTTTTATTTCCTATAAAACATATTCCTGTAGAATCTTTTTTTTTAGCATTAATTAAATTAATATTTTGTGCTATTTGTCTGATTTGATATTTATAATAATTTCCTAAAGGAAAAATAAATTTTTTTATGTATTTTTGTTTTAATGTATATAAAAAATAACTTTGGTCTTTTTTATAATCTATACTAGTTTGTATAATAAAGACATTTTTTTTTTTGATAACACGTATATAATGTCCTGTAGCTATTAAATCATATTTAAATAATTTTTTTGTTAATTTTATTAAAAAATTAAATTTAATTTCTTGATTACATCAAATATCTGGATTAGGTGTTAAACCTTTTTTGAGTTTTTTTAAAAATTTTTTAAATACTTTTTCTCAATATTCATATGTTAGATCTAGTTGTAAGAAATTAATGTTATATTTAAGACTAATTTTTTTTGCATATAAATAATCTTTGTAAGAATTACATTTTTCATGAATATTTTTATTATTCCAACATTTAATATAAATACATTGGATAATATTATATCCTAATTGTTTTAAAATTCAAATACAAACTGCTGAATCAACACCACCTGATAAACTTATTATTACTTTAATTGGTTTAATGATTTTATATGTCATATTATATGTAAATGTTTTTTTTAAAAAAAAAATTAATAATAGTTATATTACTGTTAGTATTTAGAATATTATTAATTAAAATTAATATTTTTTATTTATTGAAGAAATTAATACGTTAATATAAACTATATTTATATATAGTATATATATATTTTATTTATAATTAAAATTATTATTTTTATATATTAAACATATGTATATTTAATATATTAATTATATTACTAATATGTAGTTTATAGATTTTATTTATTATATAGATAAAATTGTTTTATTTTTTGTAAATATTTATATTTTTATAAATAAATTTATATGGATTGTATTATAATTAATTTATATTAATTTCAATAAATTAAATTTTATAGATTATATTTATAAATTAATATAATTAATAATTTTTTATATATATGATAAATATCAAATTATGGCCAATATTAAATCTGCTATTAAACGTATTAAGATTAATAAATTACGTAATAAAATTAATAATAGTAAAAGATCAATATTAAAAAAATTTTTTAAAAAAACTAAACAAGCATTAATAATACAAAATAAGGAATTAGCTATTAAATATTATAGGATTTTACAGTCATATTTAGATAAATTTTCATTAAAAAATATTATACATCGTAATAAGGCATCACGTTATAAATCAAAATTAATGAAATTACTAAATTTACTTTTGTTAAAATAAAATTAAGTTGATATTTTATTTAAATTTATTATTAAGTTTACTTTTAAATATTTTCAAAAAGTAAATTTAATAATATTATATTAAAAAGTATTTTTTTTGTTTAATAAATTTATAATACTGTAAATATTGTTTTACTGAAATATTTTCTGGTCTTAAATTTGGATTAATTTTTAATTTATTGTAAATATTATTATTAATAATATTTTTTCAGTTATTATATATTGTTTTTCTTCTATGTTTAAAAGAATTATATAAAAACAATTTAAATTGTTTAAGATTCTTTCAAAGTGAATATTTTTTTCTAGGTATAAGATGAATAAAAGATGAATTAATTTTAGGAGTTGGTTTAAAAAAATATTTGTTAACTGTTAATAATTTATTTATTTTATATAAAGATTGTATTAATATACTTTTATAAGTATATTTAGGATGATTATTAGAAGCTGTTATTGTATTTGCAAATTCTTTTTGAACCATAATAGTAATATCTTGGATAATTAAAAAATATTTTATACATCAAAATAATATTTTGTTTGATATATGATATGGTATATTACCTATAATTCTAACTTTTTTTTTTTTATAAAAATATAATTTATACAAATTAAATTTTAATATATTTATATTAAGTAAAGTAATTTTAGGATTTGGAGAATATCAATATTTTTTAACTAATTTTGAATCTAATTCTAATGTAGTTATATTTTGTATATAAGAAATAATATTGTTTGTTATTTCTCCATGTCCATAACCGATTTCCAGTATATTTTCATGATATTGAGGATTAATATATTGAATTAATTTATTAATTAAAACATTATTTTGGAGGAAATATTGACCAAGTTTTTTTTTTTTATTAATTATATACATGTGTATTAAATTTTTTAAAAATGTATTAAAAATATATATTTATTATATTTATTTTTTAAAAGAATAATGTATATATTTTTTTGTTTTGAAAAATTATATAGAGTAAATGATATTTACTGTTTTTTTAAACAATAAAATATATATATTTAATATATATATAATATTTTGATATTATAATAATATATAATTTTAAGTTTTAATTTGTTAATATTGTTTATATTATTTATTAAAATTATATACTCAAATTAATAATTTTATTTTATATATATAATAAATATATATTGTAATATTTTATACTATTTTTAATATTTTTCAAAAATACATATATTTTGTAATAAATTACATATTTATATATAATTTCTTTTATTTTTTAATTTAATAAAAATATTTTATTAAATAACTATAACTTATTGAAGTTAAATTATATCTTATGAACAAATGTTTAGAATCTTTAATTACTAATCATATATATTGGTGTTATTTTTTAATAGCATTAGTAATGCTATTAGAATCTACAGTAATAATAGGTTTATTTTTACCTAGTACATTAATAATGTTTATGATAGGATTTATGTTAGGTAAAAAGAAACTTAATATTTATTATACTTTACTTATAAGTATTTTAGGAGCTTTATTAGGTGATATTCTATCTTATTATTTAGGTATTATATCAAATAAACATAAATTTCTTAAAGAACATATATTAAAAAAATATTCTTATTTTATAGATAAAATATTAGTTTTTCTTAATACATATAGTTTTTTAGCTATTCCTATTAGTAAATTGTTTAGTCCTGTGAGATCATTTTTAATGTTTGTTTTAGGAATGTTATCATATTCTATAGAAAAGATAATTATTCCTGATATATTAGGAATAATTATTTGAATTATTTTATATTTTATTCCAGGTATTTTAACAGGTTTAGCTGCATCTATACCTAATAGTAGTTTGTTTAGTATTCAATTAGTTTTATGTTTAATATTAATTAGTATAATTATATATATAGGACAGTATATATATTTTTTTCAAATACGTACAATATGACATATCAACCAATATTATAAATTAATTAATTTAATAATATTGATGATATTTATATGAATGTATTTTATTAAAATAATAATAAAGGATCCATTGTTAATAATTTTTAGTAAATTATTTTACTATTTATTTACTTAAATTATTTAATAATTATAATGTAATTTAATAATAAATAATTAAGTTATTATATATTAGATATATAAACGAATTTCACCAGTACCTAATATATTTTTTATACATCTATTACATATATTAGGTAATTGTGTGTAATTTGTTATTTTTTTAGTATAGTGTCAGCATCTAAGACATTTGATACCTTTATTTTTAGTACAAATAATTTTAAATTGTTTAACAATATTAATGTTTTTTGGAAAAATTTTTAATTTTATTTTAGAGGTTAAAAAATAATATTTAATTTCTTTTTTAAAAAGTTGGATTGTTTTATAAAATTTTTTGTTTATATATAAAACTATATTAGTTTCTAAAGAATTACTAATAATTTTTTTGTTACGTAAATTTTCTATAATTATATTAAATTCTTTTTTAATTATATATAATTTATTTCATGTAGATAAAGTAATTTTTTCTGTGTTTTTTAAGTAAAATAAATGTTGGCATCAAGTTTCATCACATATTAATGTTTTTTTATTTCTTGGTATATATTTTCATATTTCTTCTGTAGTAAATGGTAATATTGGATATAATCATTTAATTAATGTTTCTAATAATATTCATATTGTAGTTAATGCACTATTATATGGTAATGTATTTTTTTTAATGGTATATTTCCGATCTTTAATAATATCGAAATATAAATTACTTAATTTACGAGTACAGAAATAAGTAATTAGTTTAATAATTTTATAAAATTGATAAGTTTTATATAAGAAAATAATTTTTTTTTGTATAATGTTAGTAACATGAATAATTCATCTATCTATAGATAACATTTTTTCAGGAAGTATATAATGGGTATCTATATTAAAATCATCTAGATTAGATACTAAAAATTTTATTGTATTACGTATTTTACGATACGTATCAGTAGTTCTTAAAATAATTTCATTGGATAAATGTGTTTCATGAGTATAATTAGTTGATGCTACTCATAATCGTAAAGTATCAGCCCCATATTTATTTATTATTTTTTGAGGAGATATAGTATTTTGTAATGATTTAGACATTTTTTTGCCATATTGATCTACTGTAAAACCATGTGAAATAATTTTTTTACATGGAGGAGAATTATGAATAATTGTATGTATAATTAATGAAGACATGAATCATCCTCTGTATTGGTCATTACCTTCTAAATATAAGTCACTAGTTATATTTTTTTTTTGTAATTGAGGAGTAGTATATCAAGTAGATCCAGAGTCAAATCATACATCTAATGTATCTATTATTTTTTTATAGTTTTTATATTCTGTTTTTAATAATTTTTTACTATTTACATGATATCAATATAGAGGTCCATAAATTTTAATTTTTTTAATTATTTTATTTAGTATTTCATTACTATTAGGATGTGGCATATTTGTATGTTTATGTATAAATAATGGTATAGGTGTTCCTCAAAAACGTTGTCTAGTAATACACCAGTCTGGTCTTTTAGTTATCATATCTTTCATTTTTTTATAGCCCCATTTAGGTATTCATTTAATATATTTAAGATTATCTATAATTTTTTGTTTTATGTTATTTTTAGTTAAATTAATAAATAATTGAGGAGTAGATTTAAAGATAATAGGAGTTTTGTGTCTTCAACAATGAGGATAATTATGTTTAATATTTTCTTGATATATAATTTTTTTTAATTGATAAAGTTTTTTACTGATGATGGATTCAGCTAGTTGAATATTAGTATTTTTTATATTTGGGATAAATTTATATGAGATAAAAGTACCAAAATTATTTATTACACTAATATTTTTTAGGTTATGTTTAAAAGATAATATAGAATCATATTCTCCATGTGCTGGAGCTATATGTACTATACCTGTTCCTGTGTTTTTATCAATATTTTTATCTAAAATGATAGGTATAGTAATATTACTAATTGGATGTAATACAGTACATTTATTAAATTGTTTACCTATTATAATATTAATAAATTTTGATTTAGTTTGAATTTTGTTAAAAAAATTTTGTTGTTGATTTAATGCAATAATAATAATTTTTTTATGTAAGTAATACATTACATAATATAAATTAGGATTTAATGTTATTGCAGTATTACCTGGTATAGTTCATATAGTAGTTGTTCAAATAATTAGATTTATTTCATATTTTCATAATTTTTTATTAAAGAGATTATTTTTAATTAGAAATTTTTTTTTTTTATGAAGTGTAAAACTAATATATGTACTAAGTGAATTTTTAATAGAGTATTGTACTTCTGCTTCTGATAAAGAGGAAAGACAATTAATACATCAGTAAATAGGTTTATTTTTATATTCAATATAATTTAATGTAAATATTTTTTGGAATATTTTAATAGTGTTGGATATTGTTATATTATTGTTAGTTAAATAACAATTTTTTCAATCAGTTATTATACCTAAACGTATAAATTCTTTTTTTTGTGTATCGATTTGTTTTTTAACAAAATTTATACATTTTTTATGTAATATATCTATATATTTAATATCTTTAAAGTTATATTGTTTATATTTATTTTGTATTATTAATTCTATAGGTAATCCATGGCAATCTCATCCTGGTATATATAATATATTATATTGTGTTATTTTTTTTACTTTAATAATTATGTCTTTTAGAATTTTATTTAATGCATGTCCTATATGTATATGTCCGTTAGCATATGGTGGTCCATCATGTAAATAAAAATTTTTATTTTTATTTTTATGTTTAAGAAATTTTAGGTAATATTTTTCTTTATTTCATTTATTTAGTGTAATTAATTCTGTTATAGGTAAATTTCCTTTCATAGGAAATTTATTTTTAGGTAAATTAATAGTAGAAGAATAATTATGAAGTTTATTATTATTTTTTGTCATAATGATAATTATTATAATATTTATTTATTTTTGAAAATAAAATATTTTTATAAAGTAGTTGATCTTTTAATAAAGATACATATATCTATATATATAGATATATATAAATTATATAATGTTTTTTATAAAAGAGAATATAATGTCTAAAATAATCGGTATAGATTT
This sequence comes from Candidatus Stammera capleta, assembly GCA_036689435.1. Taxonomy (GTDB): domain Bacteria; phylum Pseudomonadota; class Gammaproteobacteria; order Enterobacterales; family Enterobacteriaceae; genus Stammera; species Stammera capleta_N. The sequence continues at coordinate 70,238 of CP144822.1, forward strand.
AGGTACTACAAATTCTTGTGTAGCTATTATGGAAGGGAAAAGAGTTAAAGTATTAGAAAATACTGAAGGAGATCGTACTACTCCGTCTATAGTAGCATATACACCAGATGGTGATATTTTAGTAGGTCAACCAGCTAAAAGACAAGCTATTACTAATCCACAAAATACTTTATTTGCTATTAAAAGATTAATAGGTCGTAAATATTTAGATAAAGAAGTTCAACGTGATGTTAGTTTAATTCCTTATAAAATCGTTAATTCTAGTAATGGTGATGCTTGAATAGAAATTAATGGTAAAGCTATTGCTCCTCCTCAAATATCTGCAGAAATTTTAAAAAAAATGAAAAAAACTGCTGAGGATTATTTATCTGAATCAGTTACTGAAGCAGTTATTACTGTACCAGCTTATTTTAATGATTCTCAAAGACAAGCTACGAAAGATGCTGGACGTATAGCTGGATTAACAGTAAAAAGAATTATTAATGAACCTACAGCTGCTGCTTTAGCTTATGGTTTAGATAAGTTTCGTAAAGCTAGTGTTGTAGCTGTTTATGATTTAGGTGGTGGTACTTTTGATATTTCTATTATAGAAATTGATGAAGTAGATGGGGAAAAAACTTTTGAAGTATTAGCTACTAATGGGGATACTCATTTAGGTGGTGAAGATTTTGATATACGTATAATTAATTATTTAGTAACAGATTTTGAAAATAATTTTCATATTAATTTGAAAAAAGATCCTTTAGCTATGCAACGTCTTAAAGATGCTGCTGAAAAAGCTAAGATTGAATTATCTTCTGCTAAACATACAGAAATTAATTTACCATATATTACTGCGGATAATACTGGTCCTAAACATTTAAATATTAAATTAACTAGGGCTAAATTAGAGTCTTTAGTAGAGGATTTAGTTACTAAATCAATTTTACCTGTTAAAATAGCATTAGAAGATGCGAAATTAGATGTTACTAAAATTAATGATGTTATTTTAGTAGGTGGTCAAACTCGTATGCCTTTAGTACAAAAAAAAGTTACTGGTTTTTTTAATAAACCTTTACGTAAAGATGTTAATCCTGATGAAGCTGTAGCAATAGGTGCTGCTGTTCAAGGTGGTGTATTATCAGGTGTTGTTAAAGATGTTTTGTTATTAGATGTTACCCCATTATCATTAGGTATAGAAACTATGGGACATGTAATGACTATTTTAATTAAAAAAAATACTACTATTCCTACTAAACATAGTCAGGTTTTTTCTACAGCAGAAGATAATCAAACAGCTGTTACTATACATGTTTTACAGGGTGAACGTGTTAGAGCAAATGATAATAAATCTTTAGGACAATTTAACTTAGATGGTATACAACCAGCTATGCGTGGTATACCTCAAATTGAGGTTACTTTTGATATTGATGCAGATGGTATTTTACATGTATCAGCAAAAGATAAAAATACTGGTAAAGAACAAAATATTACTATTCGTTCATCATCAGGTTTAAAAGAAAATGAAATACGTAGTATGATGGAAGATGCTGAAATTAATTTAGAAAAAGATCGTCAATTTGAAGAACTAGTAAAAACTCGTAATCAAGCAGATCATTTAATTCATAGTACACGTAAACAATTAGTTTCTTTAGGAGATAAAGTACCAGTTTTAGAAAAACAAAATATAGAACTTGCTATACAGAAATTAGAAAAATTAGTTAGTACAGATGATAAACAAGCTATTGATAATATGTTACAAGAACTTATACAAGTATCTAGTAAATTAGTGCAATATGAACAAAACAAAAATGTAAATACTAGTGATACTACAACTAATGATAATAATGTATCTAATAATAGTAATAATAAATCAAATGTTGTAGATACAGAGTCTAAAGATATTAAAAATTAAAATAAAGAAAATAATTATCAGTTATTATATATTGAAATATATAAGTAAAAGTTTTATGCCGTTAACATAAATATGTTAAAAAAAGATTACTATAAAATTTTAGGTGTATCTGGTACAGCTAATACTAGTGAAATTAAAAAATCTTATAAACGTTTAGCTATTAAATATCATCCTGATAGAAATAAAGGTAATAAGTTATATGAAGAAAAATTTAAGGAGATTACTGAAGCTTATGAAGTATTAAATAATCCTGAAAAAAGAAGTATGTATGATAGATATGGTGCAGATTATACTAATCAAGCATCAGCATATAATAATGACTTTCATGCAGATTTTACTACTAAAGATTTTGGAGATATTTTTGGTGATGTTTTTGGGGATATTTTTGGTACCTCTAAAGCTAAAAAATCATCTAGAGGTACTGATATTGTATATGAAATGTTGTTAACTTTAAAGGAAGCTGTAAAAGGAACATCTAAAAATATTAGATTTAAAAAAATAAGTAAATGTATGGTATGTAATGGATATGGTACTCGTACAGGAATACCTCAACAATTGTGTCCTACTTGTTATGGTACTGGGATATTAAGAAGTAGTCAGGGTTTTTTTACAGTACAACAAACATGTCCTAAATGTAGAGGAGAAGGTTATATAGTTAATGATCCATGTACTGTATGTCATGGTCATGGAAGTATACAATCTTTCCATAATTTGTTAGTACAGATACCAGCTGGTGTAGATAATAATGATCGTGTTAAGTTAGTAGGTGAAGGTAATTGTGGTAAATATGGCCTTCATCCAGGTGATTTATATATAAAAATTAAGATTAAAGAAAATACTATTTTTAGTAGAGAAAAAAATAATTTGTATTGTAAAGTACCTATTAATATAGTATTAGCTACTTTAGGTGGTGTTATAGAAGTACCTACTTTAGATGGTAAAATTAAATTAACTATACCTCCTGAAACTCAAACTGGTAAGTTATTCCGTATTTATAATAAAGGTGTAAAAGCATTAAATGCTAATTATTATGGGGACTTATTATGTAAAGTATATATTGAAGTACCTGTTAATTTAAATGATTATCAGAAGAAATTATTATATAAATTAGGAGTAAGTTTAAATAAAAATAATTGTGTTCAGGGAACAAATTATCCTAAATTTTTTAATTTTGTTAATCGTATGAAAGATTTTTTTAGTGATTTAAGTAATTAGATGTTTTAAAAATATATTTATTGATAATATAAAATTATCCAATATTGAGTAATTCAACTATTGAATAATTTTATATTATGTATTTATTAATTTAATTTAATTTTAATAAATTGGATATTTTTTACATATTTTTTTAATTTTTTTTTTTATTAATAATAATATTTTTTTATTATGAAAATTTTTTAATATTATAAATAGATATTTAGCTATTTTATAAGTAATAATACCATTTATACCTCTTTTAGTAATAGCTGCGGTACCTATTCTTATTCCGGAAGTAATAGTAGGTGGTAATTTATCATTAGGGATACAATTTTTATTAACTAATATATGAGTTTTTTCTAATGTATTTTGTACTTCTATACCAGTTAAGTTTAATGGTGATAAGTTAATTAAAAATAAGTGTGTTTGAGTACCATTAGAAATAAGAGTAATATTTTTTTTTAATAGGTAATTTGCTATAATTTTTGTATTTTTAAGTATTTCTTTTTGGTAATATATAAAAGTTTTTGTTAATGCTTCTTTAAAACATATTGCTTTAGCTGCTATAATATGCATTAAAGGTCCTCCTTGTGTACCAGGAAAAACAGATTTATCTATTTTTTTATATAATTGATAATTATTCCCTTTAGCTAGAATTAATCCACCTCTAGGTCCTGATAAAGTTTTATGAGTTGTAGTAGTAACTATATCAGCATAATCTAATGGATTAGGATATAATTTTGCTGCTACTAGTCCTGCTATATGTGCCATGTCTATCATTAATAGACATTTATTTAAATTAGCTATTTTTTTAAATTTTTTTCAATGACATTTTAAAGAATATGCTGAAAATCCAGCTATAATAATTTTTGGATGATATTTATGTGCTAAATCGTAAATTTGGTTGTAGTTAATTTTTCCTTTATTGTTTAATCCATATAAATATGTTTTGTATATTTGTCCTGTGATATTAATATGACTACCGTGTGTAAAATGTCCTCCATGGTTTAATTCCATACCTAATATAGTATCTCCTGGTTTTAAAATAGCATTTAGAACTGCTAAATTAGCTTGAGTACCAGAATGAGGTTGTACATTAGCATAATTTGCGTTAAATAATTTTTTTGCTCTATTAATAGCTATATATTCTATTTGATCTATATATTTACATCCACTATAAAATCTGTTGTTTATAGTACCTTCAGCGTATTTATTAGTTAAAATTGATCCTTGTGCTTTAAGTATATTTAGACTAGCATAATTTTCAGAAGCAATTAAATTAATATTATTTTCTTGTCTATATTTTTCTTTTTTAATTAATTTAAAAATTATATCTTTATATTTTATATTAGATATATAATTAATAGTATTCATAATGTGTTAAATATTTTAATAGATAGTAATTAATAATATTTTAAATGATTAGAAATTATATTTATTTTAATAAATTTATTTTTTATGTAAATAGAATTAATATATTACATATAATCTATAAATAAATATATTTTTTTAAAAAATAATATATTGTTATTAATTAATGTATAAATTAATATTTATTAATATAAAAAATTATATTTATTTTATAAATTTAGATATATATTAAAAATATGTTATACTATTATAAATAGTGTATAGAAAAAGATTGATTTTTAATTTGTAATTTTTATATAATTGCTTACAATTAATATTTTGAATAATTATAGGTAATATATTACAATGAGATCATATTTTTTAACTTCTGAATCTGTATCTGAAGGACACCCTGATAAAGTAGCTGATCAAATTTCTGATGCTATTTTAGATGCATTATTATTACAAGATAAATATGCGAGAGTAGCATGTGAAGTATATATTAAAACAGGTATTATTATTATAGGTGGAGAAATTACTACTACAGCTAATATTGATATTGATCAAATTGTTCGAACAACTGTAAAAAATATAGGTTATATTCATTTAGATATAGGATTTGATGCTAATACATGTGCTGTTTTAAATGTTATTGGTAAACAATCTTATGATATTCATTTAGGAATTACTAGTAATTTGTTTAGTAAACAAGGAGCTGGTGATCAAGGTATTATGTATGGATATGCTACTAATGAAACTAATATATTTATGCCTGCTCCTATTGTTTATGCGCATAAATTAGTATATAGACAATCTCAGTTAAGAAAAAATGGATGTTTACCATGGTTACTTCCGGATGCTAAAAGTCAATTAACTTTCCAATATAAAAATAAAAAAATATTAGGTATAGATACTGTAGTTTTTTCTACACAGCATTCAGAATCTATTACTTATAATTTATTAAAAGAAGCTGTGATGGAAGAAATTATAAAACCAGTATTACCTAATAAATGGTTAAGTAAATATACTAAATATTATATTAATACAACAGGAAGGTTTGTGATAGGTGGTCCTGTAGGAGATTGTGGATTAACTGGTAGAAAAATTATGGTAGATACATATGGTGGTTTAGTTAAACATGGTGGTGGTAGTTTTTCAGGTAAAGATCCTACTAAAGTAGATAGATCTGGTGCTTATATGGCTCGTTATGTAGCGAAACATATAGTAGCTGCTGGATTAGCTGAAGAATGTGAGATACAGATATCTTATGCTATTGGTATATCTGAGCCTATTTCGTTAGGTATTAATACATTCGGTACAGAAAAAATTTCTTTAGAAATGTTGTATGATGTAGTTAAAAATAATTTTGATTTTCGTCCTGGTTTAATTATACATGAATTAGATTTATTGAAACCTATATATTTACAAACTTCTTCTTATGGTCATTTTGGTCGTTCTATATTTAGTTGAGAAAAATTAAATAAAATATCTTTATTAAAGAATATTTAATGTTTGTATATATTTATTTATAATTCGAGAAGATATTTGGCTTCTGGGTATATAATTTTTATTTTAATTAATGTTCATATATAATAAGATTTGGGTATATAAAAATTAATTTTTGATTTTAATATGGGATTATTACTAATAATTGTTGTTTTTTGTTTAATTAAATTAAGATTATATATAAATTGTAAGTAATTAAATATTTTAATTTTTTTATTTGGGTAATATCAATATATTTTATATATACTATAAAATATAATAATTATTCAGTGGTTATTATTATAGTAATGGTAGTATTTTTTAGTAAGACTATAATATGTGGATATACGTATAATTTTTAAGGTAGGATATTTCCATTGAAAAATATTACATATTAATTGACTTATCATAATACCTATTTTACTTCCTGGACCTTTATTAAAGATTAATTTCTGTATATTATTTATAGGTATTTTGTGTTGAGTTATTAATTGGTTTATTAAAAAATAAATATATTGACTATTGTGTGTAGTATTTATTTTTTTTATGTGATATATATTATTTTTATAAGTAATTGCTATAGAAGATAATACAGTAGATAAATCTAGAGCTAATATATTTGTTTGTTTTGTGTTCATATTATATAGTTAGTAAAAAATAAAAATGAAATATATACTATATTATATATTGTTTTAAGATTATTGGTAACTTATTTTTATGATAGAAAAAATTAATTTATTAAATTTAACTAGTAATCAAATATGTGAATGATGTACGACGTTTACTAAAAAAACTTTTTTTGGTAAACAATTAATGTTTTGGATATATAAAAAATATTGTTTATGTTTTCATCAAATGAATAATTTAAGTATACAGATGAGAAAAAAATTATATGATATAGCTTGTATAACATTACCTATTATAGTTAAGATATTTTATTCTCAAGATGGTGTAATTAAATGATTATTAGATGTTAATGGAGATTATATAGAAACTGTATATATACCGGAGATTAAAAGGCATACATTATGTATATCTACGCAGATAGGTTGTATGATGAATTGTACTTTTTGTGCTACTGCTCAATTAGGTTATAAACGTAATTTATTAGTATCTGAAATTATTGGTCAAGTATTATTAGTAAATATTTGATTAAGAGATAATGCATATTTATATAATAAAAAAATTGTTACTATAACTAATGTTGTTTTTATGGGTATGGGAGAACCATTATTAAATTTTAATAATGTAATTTCTGCTATTCATTTATTATTAGATAATAATGGGTTTAATATTTCTAAAAGAAGAATAACTATTTCTACTTCTGGTATAGTTCCAAATATATATAAGTTAGTAAATTATATTGATGTAGTATTATCTATTTCTTTACATGCTACGAATGATATATTAAGAAATAAAATTATGCCGATTAATACTATATATAATATACAAAATATTTTATTAGCTGCTAAAAAATATATTCATTATTCTAAAGCTAATAAAGGTAAAATAAGTATAGAATATATCATGCTTAAAAATATTAATGATCATGTATATGATGCTTATCAGTTAATTAAAATATTATCAGTATTGCCTAGTAAAGTTAATTTAATTGTATTTAATAAGGTTTTAGGTACTAATTATCATAGTAGTTCTATGTCTAATATGTTAAAGTTTCGTCAGATATTATTAGAACATAATTTATTTACTACTATTCGTAAAATTAGAGGTAATGATATTTCTGCTTCATGTGGACAATTATTTAGAAAGTTTATATAAAATAAAAAGTATATAATATTTTTTTTTATAAAGTAGGTGTTTGTATATTTTATATTTATTATTAATCAAAATAATATTTTGATTTTTATATTAATATATGAAATATTATTGATATTTTATTTATTATTTGAGTTAATAAAGATGACATTAACATATATTAAATTATTAAAAGGTATGCATGATTATGTACCAGATATCGTTTTTTTATATCAGTATATAGAAGAAAAATTTCGTATGTTATTACATAGTTATTCTTACAATGAAATTAGAACACCTATTATTGAAAATACTGTATTATTTACGAAACATTTAGATAATACAAAAATTCATAATGTTTTTCATAAACAGATGTATACTTTTAAAGATCGTAATAATATTTATGTTAGTTTAAGGCCGGAGGGTACTATAGGATGTATGCGAGCATATTTAAATCATCTTTATTTAAATAGTAGTTATAATAAATTTTGATATATAGGACCTATGTTTAGATATGAGAATCCGCAATTAAATAGATATAGACAATTTATACAAATGGGTGTGGAAGTATATGGGTATTCAAATATTAATATAGATTTAGAATTAATTTTAATTATATCTAGATTATGAAAAATATTAGGTATTTCTCAGTATTTAGATTTAGAAATTAATGATATTGGTACTTTTAAGGAACGTCAAAATTTTATTTTTTCTTTAACAGAATTTATTAAATTACAAACTAATTTTTTAAGTAAATATGAAATTAATTATTATCTTCAAAATCCTTTAAAATGTTTAGATAATAAAAATAAAAAGTTTATATGATTATTAAAAAAAGCTCCTAAAATAAATGATTTTTTAAATCTAGATTCATTAATACGTTTTAAAAAACTTTGTACTTTATTAAAATTATTTAATATTAAATTTAAAATTAATAGATATTTAATGCGTGGTTTAGATTACTATAATAATTTTGTTTTTGAATGGATTAGTAATAAATTTCATACAAAAACTGTATGTGCTGGTGGTAGATATGATCATTTAGTAAATTATCTACAAAAAGATAATATAGTATTACCAGCAGTAGGTTTTGCTATAGGTTTGGAAAGAGTCGTATCATTGTATCAAAAACAAACAGTATTTAATATTAATAAAAATAATATTGATATATATATTATATCTTCCTATAATAATAAAACTAAATTATTAGGTATGTATATAACAGAAAAATTATTAGATGATTTATTATTTATAAAAATATATAATTCGTATTATATGTATAATAATATTAATAAATATATTATACAAGCTATTTCTTGGAATGTTCATATATTAGTACTTATTGGTAAATATGAATATTATAATAATTATATTACTGTAAAAAATTTATGATTGAATAAGATGTTTAAAGTGAATAAGTTAAATGTAATTAAAATAATAAAAAATATATTAAATAAAACATAATTTTAGTATAATTATTTATGAAAGATATTATTGACTATGGAAAGTATTTTACAAAAAATATAATTTTTAATATTTTTTTAGGAATTATATTAATACCTATTATATATTATGGTTATTTATATTATGATAATAGGAATAAATATATTGTTTTACAACAATATGAATATTTAGTAGACAGTTTTAATCATACTAGTTTGTTTGATATTAATCATATAGATAAATATATTCGTATTAACCATAAAAATATTTTCGGTATTTTATTAAGTTTAAAATTAGCTGATTATTATAATGTACATAACAAAAGTAGTTTATCTATTTATTGGTTAAAATTTATTTTACCATATATTAATGATTATAATTTATGTGATTTTATTAAATTAAAATTAGCTAATTTATTAATAAATAAATTTCATTATTTACAGGCTTTAAAAATTATATTATCTATGTTAGATAGTAATTTATTTTTAGATTTAAAATATAATTTATTAGGGGATATTTATTATAATTTAAAATATATAGATAAAGCTTATTATTATTGGGAATTATCTTATGATAATACATCTATTAATGCTTTAAAACATTTAATTTTATTAAAACTTAATAAAATTATTATTAAATAATATATATATATATTGGTTAATATAATGTTATATGTTAAATATTGTTATTATAGGGGTTGCTAATTCAGGTAAAACTAGTTTATTTAATAAATTAACGGATACTAATATAGCTAATATAAATAGACATTCTAATTATACTACTGATTTTAATTATGGTATATGTACTTTTAATACATATAGATATATTATTATAGATACTTCAAGTTTATTAGATTATACATTTTTATGGAGTAAATTTTGTATTATTAATAGTAATGATATTATATATCAAATTCAAAAAAAAATATTTTTAGTTTTAAAAAAAGCTAATATAATTATATTAATATATGATATTACTCGAGGTATATATCATAAAGATATTGCTATATATAAATATTTATTATCTACTTATAAATATAAAAATTTATATGTTCTTTTTAATAAAATTGATTTGTATCCAAAAGATATTTTTTTTACTGAATATTATTTAAAAAAATTTTATAATATTTTTATAACTAAAATATATTTAGTATCTATTAAAAATAGTTTAGGTATAAAAGACGTTTTGTTTGATTTAAATAAAGATAGGAGAAAATGTATTATTTTAAATAAAGAACATTATATTTCTTATATAAATAGTATTTTATCTTTTTGTATTAATATTAATAAATATTATAGAATATATTTGTATGTAATGTTAATTACACGAAATAAATATTTGTCTATTAATAATAGATGTTTATTAAATAATATTAAAAAAAAAATAATTTATTTACAAAATATTAAAAATATTAATTATATTAATGATACTAATATTAAATATGATTCTATTAATTGAATTATTTTAGGTAGACCTAATGTAGGTAAATCTACTTTATTAAATCTTATTGTACAACAAGATAGATCTATAGTAGCAGATATTCCTTTTACGACAAGAGATTTTATATTTAATAATGTTCAAATTAATAATTTTAGTTGTACTATTATAGATACTCCAGGTTCTACTAAAAAAATATTTTTTATAAATAAAAAATATTTTTTAAAAATATTAAATTTTAAAATTTTAATTTATATAATTGATATTACAGTAGGTATTGTAAATCATGATTTATTATTAATTAATTATTTTTATAAGAAAGGTAAATTATTAATTATTATATTTAATAAATGTGATCTTTATAAAAGAAAAAATTTTCGTTTATTACTTAATTTTTTATATCAAAAATATTCTTTTTTAAAACAAATGAATATTTATTTTTTATCTATTCAAAATTTTAATTCATTAAATATATCTTATTGATTAAATAATATTTTAGCTATTTATATTCATAATATTAAAATTAATTATAATAGTAGTTATTTAACTAAAATTTTATATCAAGCTATATCTGCTTATACTATTAAAAAACAATTTTTATTAAGAATAATTAAATTAAAATATGCACATTTAGGTGGATATTATCCATTGACAATTGTGATACATGGTAATAAAATAAATTTATTAAATAGTTCTTATAAAAAATTTTTAGTTAAATATTATATTAATAAATTAAATTTATTAGGATTATATTTATGTATTAAATTTAAAGAGATTTTTAATCCTTATAAATATAATAAGAAATAATATAATTATAAGAATTATATATATTTAATATTAGATTAATTAGGTAAAAATTATAAATTTGATAATTATTATTATAAATATTTATTTATAATAGAGGAAAGTCCGGACTCCATAGGATATAATACCAGATAACATCTGGACGTATATTATTATTATATAGTAATATATACTAATAGTTTATGATGAATAGTGCAACAGAAAAGAACCGCCAATATGGTAAGGGTGAAAAAATATATTAAGAACATATTATATATTATAGTAATATAATATATGTGTAAACTCTATTAGGAGCAAGGTTAAATAGAAATTTTTTATATTTTATAAATATTATTAATATAATATTTATGAATTAAGTATATTAATCCATATATATATAAATAAATTTCGGGTGAACCGCTTGAGCTAATAAGTAATTATTAGCCTAGATAAATGATTATCTCAGTATATTTTTTATACTGAACAGAATCCGGCTTATAAATTATATTTTTTTACTTATTTAATCTAGTAAATAAGTTTAATTTTTTTTTAAAAAAAATAATATATAATATATAAAATATTAATAATAATATTTTTATAAAAATAGTTTATTATATTTTTTTTATATTTTTAATATCTATAATTTAGATATATTTCAGAATATATATATATTTTTTAAAAAAATGTATGTTAAATAATATATTATGTTAAAAATTTTTAATACTTTTAATCGTACTAAACAGATATTTATATCTAATTATAAATATATAGTTAATTTATATATTTGTGGTATTACAGTATCTGATAATTGTCATATTGGTCATGCTCGTACTTATTGTTTTTTTGATATTTTGGTAAGATATTTGAGATATTTGGGTAATAACTGTGTTTATGTAAGAAACATCACAGATATTGATAATAAAATTATTAAATATTCATTCTTAAATAAAACTACTATACAAGATTATACTAAGAAATATATTACAAATATAAATAATGATTTTCATAAGTTAAATATATTATTACCTACTTATGAACCTAAAGTAACAGAACATATACCTCAAATTATTTTTTTAATTAAGAAATTATTGGAAATAAAAATTGCTTATGTTGGTAGTAATGGTGATATACTTTTTTCTATGAAACGAGCTTTAAAAGATATTCATCTCAATTATATTTTTTATCGTAGTTTAATAAAACGTGATAATAGTGATTTTGTTTTATGAAAATTAAATATTTGTTCAGAATCTAATATTATAGGTTGACATACTCCATGAGGATATGGTCGTCCTGGTTGACATATAGAATGTGTAGTATTAAGTAGTAAATTTTTTCCTAAATATATTGATATTCATGGTGGTGGTATTGATTTATTATCTCCTCATCATGAAAATGAATTATTAATATTTCATTATTTATTTAATCATGATAATTATGTTAAATATTGGATGCATACTGGTTTAGTTATTTTATCTAAAAATAAAGTATCTAAATTTAATAAACGTTTTTATTTACGATATTTATTACGTTATTATAATAGTGAAGTTATAAGATTTTATTTAATGTCTACTCATTATAGAAAAAATCTATTTTTTGATTATCATATATTAGAAAAATATAAATGTATTTTTGTTAAAATTTATTTGTCTTTAAAAAATTTAGATTTATCTATTATATTAAATGATAAAGATAAAATGTTATTTAGAGATTATAATAATGAATATTTTACATGTATAAACAATGATTTTGATATACCTAAAATATATGAATTATTTTTTGATATGTATCATCAGATTAATAAATGACAGAATAAGAAATATATATTAGCTAGTAAATTAGGAATAAAATTATTACAATTAGCTAATATTATTGGTTTAATGAGAACTAATATAAATGATTTTTTATATAGTCAAATAAATACTAAAAAATTAATTTCTTTAAGTAAAATAAAAAAATTAATGAAAATAAGGCAAATAGCTCGTTTAAAGAAAGATTGAGATAAAGCAGATTTTATTAAAAAAAAATTATTAAAATTTAAAATTAGAATAAATGATTATAAAAATAGTTCTGATTGATATTTTTGTTAGTATGTTTATATAAATAAATTTTTATAATGTTATTTAATAACATAGCTATAGTAATAGGTCCTATACCACCTGGTACAGGTGTAATATATTTAACTATTTTTAATGCTTTTATAAAATTAATATCGCCTCTAATTAATCCATTTTTATTTATATTAATACCTATATCTATAATAATGGATTGTTTTTTTAATCAACTAGTAGGAAAAATATTATATTTACCTACAGCACTAATTAAAAGATCTGCATTTCGTATATATTTATCGTAATTTTTACTTTTTTTGTTAATTATGGTTATAGTACAATTATGATTAATTAATTCCATTATTAATGGTTTACCCACAAGATTAGAAGTACCTATTATTACTGTATTTAATCCGTTAATATGAATATTATAATATTTTAATAATGTTATTACACTTAGTACAGTACAAGGTATAATATATGGTATTTTTTGTGATAATTTACCTATATTAGTATAGGTTAATCCATCTACATCTTTATATGGTGAAATAGAATTGATAATTTTTATAGTATCTAAATGTTTAGGTAGAGGTAATTGTAGGAAAATACAATCGATATTTTTATTATTGTTAATTTTTTTAATGAAGTTAATAAGAAATATGTTGGATATATTATTATTAAAATGAAAAATTTTATATTTTATTCCTACATATTTTAAGTGTATACATTTTTTTTTAATATAAATTATTGTAGGTAAGTTGTTACCTATATATATGATTATTATAGTAGGATAAGTATTATATATTTTTTTATAGATTAAAATTTTTTTTTTAATTTTGTTTTGTATGATTTTTAGTATATTATTACCAAATAAAATTTTTTTATTCTTATACATAATAAATATATATTTTGAAGAAGTTCTTGATATTTGTTATATTTTCTGTTAAACTACAAGAGTTTTAGTGTTTACGCTCTTAGCTCAGTAGGATAGAGCAACAGCCTTCTAAGCTGTAGGTCACAGGTTCGAATCCTGTAGAGCGTGTTTAATATATAAAAAAAATATATCTTTAAATGATATTTTTAGATTTATAAACTATTTTAGTATCTTTAGATAAGTTGTTATTAAATGATAATAAACTAATATTGGTATATATGTTATTAATATATTTATTTAGTTTTGTTTGGTTATATTTAGCATATTTAATATTTATTAATTTTAATAAATACATTTTTTTGAGTGTATAATCATATAATATAATATATTTTTGTTTATTTTTTTGAGATAATTTCATATTTAAAATATATTTACTAAATATGTTATTTTTTTTATGTGTACTAATATATAATTTTGGTTTTCATTTTATGTATTTGTCATATGTAGGTTTATTTATTTCATGTTTATTATTTATAAAGTTATTTATTAATTTTTTAATAAAGAATATTTTTTGTTTTAATATTAAATTACGAATAACATTTTGTATAATATTAATAAAATTTTGTTTTTGTTTAGGTATATATTTTTGGTATTTTATTAAATAAATATTATTATTATTATTATTTGTAATAGCAATAGTATTTTTAATATTATTTTTATTTTTTAAAAATATATGTATTTTTGATACATTATTAATGTTAAGAAAGTTTTTAATTTTTTTTAAAGTATAATTGTTTTTATATATATAAGAAATATTTATTTGTTTTGATATATATTCATATAGTTTTTTTTGAGTATTTATAAATAAATTATTGTAAATATGAGAAAATTTTTTAAAAAAAATTTTATCTATAGTAATTCAATTGTATTTTTTATGTAATTCAGGATTATAATGATATTGATATTTATAGGTATTTGTTTTATTATTACGTATAAAAAAAATATAATAGTAATTATTTAATTTGTTGTTTTTTGTAGTAATTTTATTTGTTTTATTAAATATATTTTTATTTAAATATTCATAAATTGATTTAATATCTTTTAGATTAATATTTTTAATATATTGATATTTATCACTTTTAGGTAAATTAATGAATGGAATATTTTTATTAGATATGTTTTTTGTTAGTTTTTTGATATCTTTATATTTTTTAGATTTATAAATATATAGTTTTTTTTGTTTAATGTTTTGTAGTATATGTTTAATAAATAGTATTTTTTTAATATTATATAATTGTTTAACATTTATATGTTTATTAATGTCTAATATTTTAATACCATATTGTATGGATGTTCAAATATTTTTATTATTTAAATAATAATCAAAAAATTCGTTTTTTTTTATTTTTTGAAAGTTAATCTTATTTTTAATCAAAGAATTCATATTAAGAACAGCTATTTTATATGATCTAATTTGATTTAAATTATCCATAATTAATTTATTATTATAATTTCAAGGAATTAGTTTTATTAAATTATTGATTAATTCTTTATTTTTGATATCATTTTTTAAAAAATTAATATATTGATAGATATTTATTTTATTTTTTGTTAAATATGATAGATATTTTTTTTTGTTAAATTTTTTTTGTTTGTTTAAAAAAAGTGGATTACTAAAAATATTTGCTTTAATTTTGTTTTTAGTAATATCATAATTTAATTTCTTAATATATTTTTTTTGAAGAGTATCAGTAATTATTTTATTAATTATTTCTTGTTGTATTTTTTTCTTATATTGTTTATATTGAAGAGTATTTTTTTTAAGAGAAGTATTTTTTATGAGGTAATGTAAATTATTATTAACTAATGTGTTAAATTGATTTGGATATAATATAAAGTCATCAATTTTAAGAATATATTTTTGAGTATTTGCTATTTTTTTATAACTTGGAATTACTAATAGTAGTGTAATAGTAATTAATATTGTAATTAATCAAAATTTTTTTTTTTTTATATTCATATAAATCTTTATAATAGGGTAATAGGATTAATTATATTAATAGTATGTGTAAAGTATATATTAAATATTAAATATATTTTACAAATAATTTTTTAGAAATAGTTTTTTTAAAGACATCAATAATATTGTTATATAAATATATTTTAAGTTTTTTCTTAATTTTATTAGAAATATCATATAAATGTATTTTATTATCAGCTGGTAAAATAACTTTTTTAATACCACCTCTAATAGCCGCTAAAAGTTTTTCTTTTATTCCTCCTATAGGTAAAATATTTCCATGTAAAGTTATTTCTCCTGTCATTGCTATATTAGTTTTTACTGGATATTGTAATATAGTAGATATTAATGCAGTACATATAGTAATACCGGCACTAGGACCATCTTTAGGTATAGCCCCTTCAGTTATATGAACGTGTATATCATTATTTTCATAAAATTTATAGTTAATTTTTAATTTATTAGTGATGTATTTAACTACTGTTAAAGCAGCTTTAATAGATTCTTTCATAATTTTTCCTAAAGATCCAGTATAAATAATTTTACCATTACCTGGGATACATAAAGATTCAATTTGTATTAAATCACCTCCATATTCTGTTCAAGCTAGTCCTGTTACTTGTCCAATATGTTCAGTATTAGTGTTGTGTTTAATAGGTAAAATTTTTGGTGTTCCTAAATAAGTTATTAAATTCTTATTTGTAATATTGATGTTTTTAATATTTTTATTAGTAGTTAAAATTTTTATAGTTTTTCTACATATTTTAGCTATTTCTCTTTCTAAATTACGTACTCCAGCTTCTTTAGTATATAATCTAATAATTCTTATGATAGATGATTTTTTTATATATAATTCTTTTTCCTGTAGTGCATGTTTTTTCATTTGTTTTTTAATAATATATTTAGTAGCAATATGTAATTTTTCATATTCTGTATAACCAGTAATAGGTATAATTTCCATTCGATCTAGTAAAGGAGTAGGTATATTATAAGTATTAGCTGTAGCTATAAACATAATATTAGATAAATTATAGTTAATTTCTAAATAGTGATCATTAAAAGTATTATTATTTTCTGGATCTAGTACTTCTAATAAAGCTGCAGCAGGATCACCTCTAGTTTCTAGAGATATTTTATCTATTTCATCTAATAAGAATAATGGGTTATTAACTTTACTTTTAATAATTTGTTGCATAATTTTACCTGGCATAGATCCTATATATGTTCTTCTATGTCCGCGTATTTCAGCTTCATCTTTAAGACCACCTAATGATATTTTAATATATTTTCTACCTGTAGCTTTAGAGATAGATTGTCCTAATGAAGTTTTACCTACTCCAGGAGGTCCTATAAAACATAAAATTGGTCCTTTCATAGTATGAGATTTTTTTCTTGTAATAACAGCTAAATATTCTATTATCCTTTCTTTAATTTTTTTAAGTCCATAATGTTCTTTATTTAATATGTTTTGAGTTTTTTCTAAATTATTTTTTATTGGTGTTTGTTTATATCAAGGTATTTGTAATATTCAATCTATATAATTACGAATTATAGAAGATTCTGCAGACATTGGTGGCATTATTTTAAGTTTTTTTAGTTCTTTATTAACTTTATCTGTAGCTTCTTTTGATAGTTTTTTAGAAATAATTTTTTTTTGAATTATATGAAAATCATTATAAATATCATCTATATGACCAAGTTCTTTTTGTATAGCTTTCATTTGTTCGTTTAAATAATATTCTTTTTGATTTTTATTCATTTGTTGTTTAATTCTATTTCTAATTTTTTTTTCTATTTTTAATAAATCTATTTCTGTTTCTATTTTAGTAATTAAATATTTAATTCTGTGATTAACATTAAATAATTCTAGAATTTCTTGTTTTTCAAATAATTTAAGAGACATATGAGCAGCTATAGTATCAGTTAATTTATCTGCACTTTTAATATTTTTTAATGTATGTAATATTTCTATAGGTATTTTTTTATATAAATTTAAATAAGTTTCAAATTGATTAAGTAAAGCTTTGATAAAAATTTCTTGTTTCTTTTGTGGTTTTTGAATATCTATTATATATTCAATAGATGCTATAAAATAATTTCCTTTATCTTGTATATTTTTAATTTTTGCTCTTTTTAATCCTTCTATTAAAATTTTTACAGTACCGTCTGTTAATGTTAACATTTGTAAAACAGATGAAATTGTACCTATTTTAAATAATTCTTTTATTGTAGGATTATCATCAATAGTATTTTTTTGAGCTACTAACATAATTTGTTTATTATTTTTATTTACTGCTACATTTAAACATTTAATAGATTTTTTTCTACCTATAAATAATGGTATTATCATGCCCGGATATATAACTATATCCCTTAATGGTAAAACTGGGATTACAACATTATCATGCTGATATTTTTGAATAAGCATTTTTATCTCTTTAAATGTCAAGATTATTGTTACATTTTAATTTATTAATTATATAATATTATAATAGGTTTTTTTTGGTATAAAATAACAGGATTATTAATAATAATTTTTTTTATATTAGGTATAGAAGATGATTTATATGTAATGTTTAATAAAATATTTTCAAGGATGTTTTTAAGACCTCTGGCACCAGTTTTTTTAGTAAAAGCTTGATTTACTATAGATTTTAATGCTTCTTGTTCAAAAATTAATCTAATGTTATCTAGTTTAAATAAAAGTTTATATTGTTTAATTAAAGAATTTTTAGGTAAAAGTAGTATTTTTAATAAATCTTTTTTTTTTAGTTTTTTTAATTTACTTATTATAGGTAATCTACCTATTAATTCTGGTATTAAACCGTATTGTATTAGATCTTCTGTTTCTATATTGTAATTATAACAACATTTTTTTTTATGTACGTTAAAACCTATATTATTTTTAATATTTAGTCTATTATTAATAATATTAGTAATTCCATTAAAAGTACCACCACATATAAAGAGAATATTAGTAGTATCTATTTGAATAGATTCTTGGTAAGGATGTTTTCTACCTCCATAAGGTGATACTGATGCTATTGTTCCTTCTATTATTTTTAATAGAGATTGTTGTACTCCTTCTCCTGATACGTCTCGTGTAATAGAAATATTAGTATTTTTTTTAGCTATTTTGTCAATTTCATCTATGTAAATTATACCATTTTCAGCTAAAGATATATCAAAATTACATTTAATTAATAGTTTATGTAAAATACTTTCAACATCTTCACCTACATATCCCGCTTCAGTGAGAGAAGTAGCATCAGTTATAACTATAGGTATATTTAAAATATTCGCTAATGTTTTAATTAATAATGTTTTACCACTACCAGTAGGGCCAATAAGTAAAATATTAGATTTATCTAAAATATATTTTTTTTGTAGATTATGTGTTTTTAAAAAATTAATTTTTTTGTAATGGTTATATATGGCTACAGATAATATTTTTTTAGTATTTGATTGTCCTATTATATATTGATCTAATTTGTTTTTAATTTCTTTAGGTTTGTATAAATTATTTCATATAGAATTTTTTTTTTGGTAAGAATTATTCTTATTCATTCATTAATTGTTTATATTTTATATAATACTTATTAAGTTTTAATATACTATATTTAGTAAATTTTATATTTTGTCATATTTATATATTATTTTATCAATTAATCCGTAATGTATAGCTTCTTTAGGGGATAAAAATTTATCTCTTTCAGTATCATATTGTATTTTTTCTTTATTTTGATTTGTATTGATTGATAATATATTAATAAGTTGTTTTTTAATTTTAATCATTTCATTAGTATGTATACTAATATCTGTAGTTTGTCCTTGTATAGTACCTAAAGGTTGATGTATCATAATTTGTGCATTAGGTAAACTAAATCTTTTTTTTTGTATTCCAGAAGATAATAATAATGCTGCCATAGAATATGCTTTACCAATACAAATAGTATTTACATCAGGTTTGATATAATTCATCGTATCGTATATAGACATTCCTGATGTTACTGATCCACCTGAGGAATTAATATATAAATATATATCCTTTTTAGGATCTATAGATTCTAAATATAATAATTGAGCTATAATATGATTTGCATTATTATCAAATATATCACCACTTAAAAAAATAATTCTATTCTTTAATAGTTTGTTGTAAATATTAGGTGTATTATATGAATTATAAGTCATAGATATATTTTATTTTTTTAGTATAAATATGTAGTTGTATATAGTATATAGACTATATTATTTATTTTTAATATAAGGAATTATAAATAGTATCTAAAATTTTATTGATTAATTTATAACTATGTTTAGTACTAAATTTTTTAGCTAATTCAATACTTTCATTAATAATAATTTTATGAGATAATTTTTTTTTTTAAGTTCATATATTGCTATACATAATATACTTTCTTCAATTAAATTAATATATTGAGTATATTTTTTAATATTTAGTTGTATTATATTTTTTATATTATAATAATGATGTATTACATTTGTACTAATTTTTCAAAGATATTGGTTGTCTATATAAATAATGTTTTTTTTGTTTAGACATTTGATTTCTTGTATTTTATCTGTAACATTAATATGTTGAGGATATATTATTCAGGAATATATAAGTTGTAAAGCTAGTTCTCTAGTGAGTCTTCTATTAAAAATTTTCAATTTTTTTATATATTTATCAATATGTATGTAATTTTTTATATATTTTTGTTTTATTGATGTATCAGTATTATTTACTATTACGAAATATGATTCTTCCTTTTGTTATATCGTATGGAGTAAGTACTACAGTAACTTTATCTCCATTTAGTATTCTGATATAATTTTTTCTCATTTTACCAGATATATGAGCAGTAATTTGATTACCATTTTCTAGTTTAACTTTAAATGTAGTATTAGGTAAAGTTTCTATAATAATTCCTTGTGTTTCAATATATTTTTGATTTTTCATATATTTAAATATTTTTTATTATGAATAGTTTGTAAAATATATATTTTTTTTAAAAAGTAGTATTAAAAAATACTATTTATCATTTATAATGATTCTAAATATTTAGATGTTTCTATAGCTGCTATACATCCACTAGCTGAAGCTATAATAGCTTGTTTATAGGTATTACATATAATATCTCCAGCTGCAAAAATACCTTTAATGTTAGTCATAGATTTGTAGATATTATGTTCATAATTAGTTATTATATATTTTTTATTATCTAATTTAATTTGATTATAAAATAATTTTGTATTAGGTATATATCCTATTGCTATAAATATACCATCTACTTTAATTTTTTTTGTTTTTTTATTTGTTATTGAAATGATTTTTATAGCTGTTAAAGAATTATTAATTTTATTAGTATATAATTTATTTATAATATAGTTGGATAAAACTATTATTTTTTTTTTTTTGATTTTGTCTTTTAGCTTTATTAAAGATATAGGATCAGCATTAAGTACATTATTTCTATGTATTAAAAATATTTTATTTACAATTTTATTTAAAAATAGTACTTCTTCAATGGCACTATTTCCACCACCAATAACTGCAATATTTTTATTTTTATAAAAATAACCATCGCATGTAGCACATGTAGATATACCTTTACCATACAATGTTTCAATTTTAGGTAATTTTAACATTCTTGGGATAGATCCAGTAGCTATAATAACTGTTTTACTATAATATGTTTTTTTTTCTCCTATTAATTTAAATGGTTTTTCTAAAAAATTTGTTTTAATAATATTATCATTAATAATATGTGTATTTAATATTAATGCTTGTTTTTTAATTTTTTTCATTAAATGAATACCATTAATATTTTTATATTCTCCAGGTCAATTACCTATATTAGGTGATTTAGTAATTAAACCACCTTCATTTAATCCCGTAATTAATATAGGATTTAAATTTAATCTTGATGCATATATTGCAGCTGTATATCCAGCTGGTCCTGATCCAATAATAATTGTATTATAAATATTCATAAAAAATTTAATAATTTATTTGTTAGTAAAAATTTACAATTTTTGTTATATATGTTATTTTAATACATTATAGAAATATAATTTTAAATATTTTAAAATATTATGAATATTTTTTAATTAAAAATTCTTATGTTAGATATTAAATTAATTATTAGTAATATAGATAATATTATTGAGAAAATAAAATTAAGAGTACCTAAATTTAATTTAGTAAAAATTACTCATTTATATAATTTATGTAAAAAATCCAAAAAAAAGATAGATTTATTAAGACATCAACATAAATTGTTAACAAAATATATTTATAATGATATACGATTATGTCGTGATGTATTTTATTTGAAAAAAATTAAATTTATTAAAAGATATATTGTAAGATATACATGTTTTTATAAAAAATATTATATAAAATTATATACATTATTATCTTATATACCTAATATTGTTTCTTTAGATGTTCCTATAGGAGAACAAGATCATCATAATAAGATTATATCTATATATAGTCATATAAAGAAGAATATTGTTCCTATAATAGATCATATTACATTTGGTAAAAATATAGGTGAGTTAGATTTTAATGATGTTAGTATTTTAAGTGGACCTCGTTATTATGTTATGCGAAATAGAATAGCTGCATTATATCGAGCTATTACACAATGTGTTTTAAATATTTATATTTATAAATATAATTATACAGAAATTTATGTTCCATATATAGTGAAAAAAAATGCATTATTTAATACAGGTCAATTACCGAAGTTTTTAAATGACTTTTATTATGTTTATAATAAAAATGATAATTTATTAGATAAATTTGCGTTAATACCTACTTCAGAAGTAGCAATAGTTAATTTATTTAAAAATAAAATTTTTTCTCAAAAAATATTACCACTTAAGTTAGTAGCTAATACTCCTTGTTTTAGAGCAGAAGCTGGTTCTTATGGTAAAAATAATCGAGGTTTGATACGTACTCATCAATTTGATAAAATTGAATTAATACAAGTTGTACATCCTAAATTGTCTATTGTATCATTATTAAATTTAGTAAAAGATGTAGAACAAGTTTTACGATTATTTGATTTACCTTATCGTAAAGTTTTATTATGTACAGGTACTATGCCTTTTAGTTCAAGTAAAACATATGATATTGAAGTTTGATCTCCTATAGACAATCATTATGTGGAAGTCGCTTCTTGTTCTAATACTACAGATTTTCAAGCACGTCGTTTAAATATTTGTTATAAAGATTTTGATATGCATAAAAAAAAATATTTACATATTTTAAATGGTACTGGTTTAGCAATAGGTCGTTTGTTAGCTTTAATTATAGAATCCCATCAAATAGAAAAAGGAGTATTAAAAATTCCTAAGGTATTAGTAAATTATATGAATGGTATAAAATATATTATATGTAAATAATATTTTGTATATTAATATAATTATTTATGATTAATTGATTAATGAATAATATTATGTTTTATAAATGTTCTGTAGCTCCTTTATATCCTTTAACAGATCATCATTGTAGATATTTTTATAGTTGTTTTACAAAATATATAAAATTATATACTTTTATGTATCATACTAATGATTTGATATCAAAATATAAAAATAATTTAATGGTTTTAAATACATTAGATGTACCAGTAGCTATTCAATTAGTAGGTAATCAGGTTAGTAAATTTTTTATTTGTGCTAAAATAGCACAAAAATTAGGTTATAAAGAGATTAACTTAAATATAGGTTGTCCATCTTATAATGCATATAATAATGATTATGGTGTTTATTTGATGTCTAATAAACAATTAATTATAGATTGTATTAATGCTATTCATGTAGGGGCACCTGATTTATTAGTTTCTTTGAAACAACGTTTAGGTTTAGGTGTTATTGATTATAATTATTTATTAGATTTTATAGGAGATATAGCTAATAAAACTTATTGTAAATATTTTATTATTCATGCTAGAACTGTTTTATTAAATACTTTTTCTTATAAAAAAAATTTATTAGTACCTAAAGTACAATATAATTATGTATATAAAATTAAGCAAGATTTACCTTTTCTTACGATTATATTAAATGGGGATATAATTAGTATTAATGATATTCATAAGCATTTGAAGTATGTAGATGGTGTTATGTTAGGTAGGGGTATTTATTATAATCCTAAATTATTAATTGATATTCATAATTATTTTTTATGTCAAGAAAAAAAAATTACTTTCTTTAAGAACACACATGTTTATTATATGGGTAAAGTAATTACTATAGATCGGTTTATTTATATAATATTATATAATATATATAAATATATAATATTAGAGATTAGATTACATCATACTAACCCATTATTTATTATAAAACATGTATTATATATTTTTAAAGGATATTGTAATGCTTCTATATTACGTAAAAAATTAATTTTATCTATAAAAAAAATGCATCATGTTTTAAATTTTCAAGAATTTATTAAATATATATTTTATTAACTATATATTTTAATAAGTTATATTTTAATCAGTTTTAGCTTTTTTAAATGCTTCCATCATAATAGTATTAAAAAATGGATTTTGTTTTATTTTTTCTTTATTTAATAATTTGTGATTAATTTTTTTAATTAAAATATTATGTAGTTTAAAATAAATAATACGGTTTTGAGTGTCAATTTTACTAATTTTTGTATATATTGCATCATTATTTTTTAATTTTTTTAAATATTTTTTACTATTTTTTGAAGAAATTGAATTAATTAATATATAACCTATTAACTGATGTTTTAAATTTAATTGTATAAATTTATTAGTGATTTCTTTTATATAAAGTAAAATTGTTTTATTTTTTTTATATATTTTTGAGTATATATTTAATGGGTCTTTTGTTAATTGTTTAATACCTAAAGAAATTCTATTTTTATTAATATCAATTTGTAATATCATAATTCTAAGAATAGATCCTTTAGGATATATATTTTTAATGTTATTTAAGTTATATTTTAAATTTCATTGAATATCAGATATATGTATTAAACCATTAATTTTATATTCTAAGATAATAAAAATACCAAAGTCAGTAATAGACTTAACTATACCGTATGTTTGTTCTCCTTTTTTATATTTATCTTTAAATAGTTTTCAAGGATTTGGTGTACATTGTTTAATACCTAAAGAAATACGACGTGTTTTTATGTCAATATTTAATATCATAGTATTAATTGTATCACCTATATGAAATATATTAATAGGATTTATATTTTTATTCATTCAATCTATTTCAGTAATATGTGCTAATCCTTCTATACCTTCAGATATTTGTATAAAACATCCATATTCAGTTAAATTAGTTATAATACCTTTAGTAATAGTATTTATAGGATATTTATCTTGAATATTATCTCAAGGATCTTGTGTTAATTGTTTAAGACCTAAAGAAACTCTGTTTGTAATTTGATCAAATTTAATAATTTTTACTTTGATTGTATCTCCTATCTGTAATAATTCGTTAGGATGTTTTATTCTTTTTCATGACATGTCAGTAATATGTAATAATCCATCTAATCCTCCTAAATCTATAAATGCTCCATAATTAGTTAAATTTTTTACTAATCCTTTAATTATAAGTCCTTCATAAATAGAAGTTAAAAGTTGTTCTTTTTTATATTGATTTTCTTCTAAAAGAACAGCTTTACGAGAAATAACAATATTGTTTTTATATTTATCTAATTTAATAATTTTAAATTCTAATATTTGTCCTTCTAAAATAATATTATCTTTAATAGGTTTAATATCTATTAAAGATCCTGGTAAAAAAGCTTTTAAACCATTTAAGTCTACTGTATATCCTCCTTTTACTTTATTATTAATTAAACCTGTTATATTTTTATTATTTTTATATATTTGGTATATTTTTGTTCATAGTTCATATATTTTTGCTTTTTCTCTAGAAATTATAGTTTCACCATAACCATTTTCTATAGTTTCTAATATTACGTTTATTTCATCATTTAATTTTATTTCAAGATTACCTTTATGATTAAGAAATTGGGTTATAGGAAGGTAAGATTCTGATTTTAATTTAGTATCAACTAAAACATTAGTTTTATTAATTTTAATGATTTTCCCTTTAATTAAAGAACCATTTTTAATATTTTTATTATATAAATATTTTTTTAGTATATTACCAAATAATGTAGTCATAATGTATAAAATTTATTTAAAAATAAGTTATTGTATGTATAATATTATCATATTTATGATACTAGATATTTTATATTTATTAATTATTTTTTAAGGTATTTATTTTTAAATTTCTTATCTATAATAATAGTATTATTTATAATAATACTATTATCTATATTATTAATTCATATATATTGAAGATATATAATATTATTTATTTCTAAAAGAGGGTTTCTTCATTTAAATCAATAGAGATTTCATTTTGATTTTTATTATTTAATTTATTTTTTTTTATTTTATCAATGTCTTTATTAAGATTTTTTTTATAATTTTTATTCCCTAACATTTGCATAGTTCCATTAATATTTACTATTATTTCAGTAATATAACGATCATATCCTTTAGGATCTTGTCATTTTCTAGTTTGTAAAGATCCTTCAATATATATTTGGGAACCTTTATGTAAATATTCTGCTGCTATTTCAGCTAATTTACCAAATAGTACTACTCTATGTCATTCTGTTTTTTCTTTATTTTCTTTAGTATTTTTGTCTTTTCATATTTCTGAAGTTGCTATATTTAAGTTAGTAACTGTATTACCATTAGACATATATCTAATTTCAGGTTCTTGTCCTAAATTACCTATTAAAATAACTTTATTAATACCTTTACTTGCCATATTTATTTTGTAATTAATGAAAAATATTTATATATGATTATAGTTTTATAAAAAATATTTAAAGGTTTTGAATATATTTATATGTTGTTTTAGCATAATTGTCAAATCTGGATATTTTACCATTAAATACTAGATGTATACGTCCAGTAGGACCATTACGTTGTTTACTTATAATTATTTCAGCTATTCCTTTCATATTACTCTTGTTATTATATACTTCATCTCTGTATATAAACATAATTAAATCTGCATCTTGTTCTATAGAACCTGATTCTCTTAAATCTGAATTAACTGGTCTTTTATCTGATCTTTGTTCAGATGATCTATTTAATTGAGATATAGCGATTATTGGTATATTTAATTCTTTAGCTAATGCTTTAAGAGATCTTGATATATCTCCTATTTCTAAATTTCTATTATCTAAATATATATTTGATTTCATTAATTGTAAATAATCAATCATAACTAGACTTAAACCATTATTTTCTTTATATATTTTTCTAGTTTTTGATCTTATGTCTGTAGGTGTTAAAATACATGAGTCATCTATAAAAATATTTTTTTTTTTTTCTAATAAATTAATAGTACTAGAAATTTTTGCTCAGTCTTCATCACTTAATTGTCCTGTTCTTATTTTTTTTTGTTCTACTCTAGATAATGAAGAAATAATTCTAATTATAATTTGTTCTGAAGGCATTTCTAAACTAAAAATTAATATTGGTTTTATTTGAGATATAGAAATATTTTCACATATGTTCATAGCAAATGTGGTTTTACCCATAGATGGTCTAGCTGCTATGATGATTAAATCAGATTTTTGTAATCCAAATGTTTTTTGATTTAAGTCAATATATCCAGTATCAATTCCTGTTAAATCTGGACATGGATTTTTGTAGATATTTAATATATTTTTTTTTGTTTTTTTAAGAATAAAGTTAATATTTTGGGGATTATTACTTTTATCATAAGTATTTTCATAAATTTGAAAAATTTTAGATTCAGCTATATCTATAATTTCTTTACTATTTTTTGTTTGAGGATTATAACTAATGGAAATAATTTCATTAGCAATATAAATTAATTTTCTAATAATAGCTTTTTCTTTAATAATTTCAGCATAAAAGTTTATATTCGATATACTAGGAATATTACGTGTAAGTTCTGCTAAATAATGTAAACCACCTATTAAAATTAATTGTTTTTTTTTTTTTAAGGATTCTGATAGAGTAATTAAGTCTATAGGTTTATAATATGAAATTAAATATTGCATTTCATTAAAGATTATTTGATGATTTTTATGATAGAAGTCTTTTTTTTGAAGAAGATCATTAATAATATCTCATTGGTTATTATCTAACATTAATCCACCTAATACTGATTGTTCTGCTTCTAAAGAAAATGGGGGTATATAAAAATTTATTTTATTATTATTTTCTTTAGTTTTATTTTTTATATTCATATATTTTTTTTATTATTTATAGGATATTTTATGTTTATGATAATATATAATTTATATATACTTAAAATTAATTATATGTTAAAAATAGATTAATTATGATTAATTGATATAATTTATATAGTATAAATAGAGAATAGAATATAGAATATATTTTGTAAATTTAAATTAATGTACTGTAATTTTTTTATATTAGGTAGGTATAATTTATTTATGAAAGTAAAATTTTTTAAAGTTAATGCTTTAAAAGTAAATTGTGTTGTTTTATGATGTGTAAAAACGTTAAATGCGATTATTGTTGATCCTGGTGGTTCATATTACAAAATTATTAATTTTGTTTCTCAAAATAATTTAAAGATTGTTAAAATTATTATAACACATTGTCATATTGATCATTTTTATTTAGCATATAATTTTTCTTTATATTATAAAGTAGTTGTATATGGGCCTCTTATACAAGATAAGGTACTTTTTGAGAATAATTTATTTCAGAATACAATTTTACCTATGGTAAATTATATACGACCTGTAATTAAGTGAACATTAGATAAAATGAAAATTTATATTAGTAGTCGTTTGTATTTTACTGTTATTCATTGTCCAGGACATACTCCTGGTCACATAGTTTTATATAATGCAAAATATAAATTTTTAATAACTGGTGATGTATTATTTAAAAATTTTATTGGTAGGACTGATTTTCCAGGAGGTAATTATCTACAATTAATTAATAGTATTATTACTAAAATTTTAGTATTAGATTATAATGTTTTATTTATTCCTGGTCATGGAGTAATGTCTTATATTAGACATGAATTAATGTATAATGAATGTATAGTATTTTTTATTAATAGATAAATTTTTTATTTGTTATAATAAATTATTTTTATATAAATTATAAGAATATTTTCCGTATTGTTTAGTTTTATATATAGATCATGTATGAGGTATTTCAAATGTATTAATATTTTGATTAGTTTCTATATAAATTAATGCATTTTTAGTTAAAAGGTTATATTTTTCTAATTTAGATAAAAGAATATTCCATTTTTTATATTTGTAAGGTGGATCTAAAAAAATTATTTGATATTGTTTATGTATATATGTTTGATTTAATCATTTGATTATGTCTTTATTTATTATAGTATATTGGTGTTTTAATAAAGTATGAGTATTTTTTATTAAATATTTAATATTTTTATAATTTTTTTCTATCATAGTTATATGTTTAGCACCTAAAGATAAAGATTCTATACTTAAAGCTCCAGTACCAGTAAAACAGTCTAAACAATAACTATTTGTAATAAAAGGATATAGTCAGTTAAATAAAATTTTTTTTATTTTATTTAATGTAGGTCTGATTATAATTTTTTTATTAATTTTTAGTTTTAGTAATTTGTATTTACCACTAGATATATATATTCTATTTTTATATTTCATATTAAAAGTATATAAATAATTCATTATGTATATAAAATATAATGTATTGTTATAAATAAATATTAATAATTTATGTTAATTATTAATATAAATACTGTATGTATGTGTTATAGTATAATATAAGTAATAGTGTTTTAATAAAATTACATTGTTAAAATAAATTAAACAATAAATAATATATTTAAATAATATTATTAGAAATAAATATCTTATGTTAAATGATAATTATTATTTTCATATACCATCCTTAGGTAATTTATATACTTATATAAAAATAGTTAATTCTTGACCAGTTTTGTCTTCGAAAGAAGAAACAGAATTATTTCAAAAATATTTTCATACTAATAATTTAGATGTTATTAAAGTATTAATTTTATATCATTTAAGATATGTAGTTTATTTTGCTAAACATTATAGTGGATATAATATCCCATTAGCAGATTTAATACAAGAGGGTAATATAGGTTTAATTATAGCTATTAAAAAATTTAATCCTTTATTTAAAGTACGTTTAATCTCTTTTGCAGTATATTGGATAAAATCTTTAATTTATAATTATATTATAAAAAATTGAAGAATAGTAAAAATTGCGACTACTAATATACAACGTCGTTTATTTTTTAATATAAGGAAATATAAATTATATAATCATATATTTTATAAACAAGAACTTATGTCTTTAGCAAATAAATTAAAAATATCTAGTATAGATATTATTAATATGGAACTAAAGATGTTATCACATGATATTCATTTAAGTTGTTTATTAAAATATAATAAAAGATATTCAAATATTGTTTTAAGTGCAATAAATCATAATTATTATACAGATTTTACATTTTTATTAGAACAAATGAATTGGAAAATCTATATTTTAAATAAATTATATCATGCAATATCTTTTTTAGATATTAGGAGTAAACATATTATTTATTTTAGATGATTACATAATAAGAAATATACATTGATACAATTAGCTAAATGTTATGGTTTAACTGCTGAACGTATAAGACAATTAGAGAAAAAAGCTATTAATAAATTGAAAATTTATCTTTTAAATTAATATAATTATACTTTATTTATATAATAATTAAATATATAATAGATAATAGTTTATTAAGTAAATTTATTATTTACATTATTTATGTTAAATATATATTAATATAATATGGATTATTTATAGTGACTACGATTATAAGTGTAAGAAAAAATAATTTAGTAGTTATGGGTGGTGACGGCCAGGCTACTTTAGGACATACAATTTTAAAATCTAATGTGAAAAAAGTAAAGAGGATTTTTTCTAATAAAGTTATAGTAGGTTTTGCTGGTGCTACTGCTGATGCTTTTTCATTATTAGATAATTTTGAAAAAAAATTATCTTTATATCAAGGTAATTTAATGAAATCCGCAGTAGAATTAGCAAAAGATTGGAGAACTGATCGTATATTACGTAAATTAGAAGCATTATTAGCAGTTATTGATAAGAAACATTCTTTAATAATTACAGGTAGTGGTGACGTCATTCAGCCTGAAAGTAATTTAATAGCGATAGGTAGTGGTGGTACATATGCTTTAGCGTCAGCGAAAGCTTTGTTAGAAAATACTGATTTAAATGCTAGAGTAATAGTAGAAAAATCTTTATTAATTGCTTCTGAAATTTGTTTATATACTAATAATATATTTACTATAGAAGAGTTAAATTAACTTAGTTGAATATTATTAATGAATATTAAATAAG
Organism: Candidatus Stammera capleta; assembly: GCA_036689435.1. GTDB lineage: Bacteria > Pseudomonadota > Gammaproteobacteria > Enterobacterales > Enterobacteriaceae > Stammera > Stammera capleta_N. The sequence continues at coordinate 102,018 of CP144822.1, forward strand.
GTAATTATAATTTTATGTATACTGAAATGACTCCGCAAGAGATTTTAGATGAATTAAATAAATATATAGTAAGCCAAAATGATGCTAAAAAAGCTGTTGCTATAGCTTTACGTAATAGATGAAGAAGAATGCAATTAGATGTTAAAATACGTGATGAAATAACTCCTAAAAATATTTTAATGATAGGTCCTACTGGAGTAGGTAAGACTGAAATAGCACGTCGTTTAGCTAAACTTAGTGATTCTCCATTTATTAAAGTAGAAGCTACAAAATTTACTGAAGTAGGTTATGTAGGTAAAGATGTGGATACTATAATTAGAGATTTAACAGATTTAGCTATTAAAATGATGAGAGTTAAATCTATGAGTATTAATCTTCTTAAGGCTAGAAAATTAGCAGAAGAACGTATACTTAATGTATTAGTACCAGTACCTAAAATTAATTTAAAAGAAGATAATAAAGATAGATTATATCAATTAAATCTTATTAGAGAAACATTACGTAAAAAATTATATGATGGTACTATAGATAATAAAGAAATAGAAATTGATATAGCAGTAACTACTATGGGTATAGAAATTATGTCTCCGCCTGGTATGGAAGAAATGACTAGTCAATTACAGTCTATTTTCCAGAATTTAAGTGGGCAGAAGAAGAGAAACAAAAAATTAAAAGTCAAAGATGCTATGAATTATTTAATAGAAGAAGAATCAGCAAAATTGGTTAATTTTGAAGAATTAAAAAGAAATGCAATAAATTTAGTAGAACAACAGGGCATAGTATTCATTGATGAAATTGATAAAATTTGTAAACGTAGTGAAAATTCTGATGCAGGTATTTCTAGGGAAGGAGTACAAAGAGATTTATTACCATTAATTGAAGGTAGTACTGTAACTACTAAATATGGAGTAGTACGTACTAATCATATTTTATTTATTGCATCTGGTTCTTTTCAATTATGCAGTCCTACTGATTTAATACCAGAATTACAAGGTAGATTACCAATAAGAGTGAAATTAAAGGAATTATCTATTAAAGATTTTGAAAAAATTTTAGTTGAACCTAAAGTAGCTATTACTGTACAGTATCAAGAATTATTAAAGACTGAAAATATTAATATAAAATTTACTGAAGATGGTATTAAATGTATAGCAGCAATATCCTGATATATTAATGAAAATAATGAAAATATTGGTGCTCGTCGTTTATATACTGTATTAGAAAAATTAATGGAAGAAATATCTTTTAATATACATAAATATCAGAATACTTTAATTAAAATTGATGCTCATTATGTTAATGATAAATTATCTTATTTAAAAAAAAATGATGATTTGGAACGTTTTATTTTGTAATTTATTTTTGACATACTTTACAATAATATAACGTTCTTCCATATTTTTTATGTGTATTAATCGTATTATGACAATAAGTGCATATTTTTTTTTTATATACTAGTAATTTTTTTTGATAGTTACCGGTTTTGTAAGGCGCATATTTATATGATATAATAGTTGTTCCATTATATAAAATACTTTGTCTTAGAATATGTTTAATATTATTTACTAAAATATGAATTTGTTTATAATGTAATTTATTAGCTGGTGTATATGGTAAAATTTTACTTTTAAATAAACTTTCATTAGAATATATATTACCTATACCAGATATTAATTTATTATTCATTAATATATTATGTATACATTTTTTAGTGTGTTTTGTTATTTGGAATAAATAATTGGTATTAAATTTATTACTTAATGGTTCTACTCCTAATTTGTGAATAATATTATAAATAGGTATGAAATTTTTATATCATAATCATATTCCAAATTTACGTATATCATTATATCTAAGAATATAAAACTCATTTATAATAAGTTCTATACAGTCATGTTTATTAAGTTTAGGTAAAGAATATTTATTAAATATTAATATATTACCTGTCATACCTAAATGGATAAGTAAATATCCATTACTTGTATAAAATATTAAATATTTAGAAAATCTTTTAATATTGTAAATAATTTGGTTTTTTAAGTTATATATATTTGTAGATATTTTATATTTTAGTTTAGAGTAGTAAATATTAATATTAGTAATAGTATTATGAATACATATATGTCGTATAGTATTTTTTATAGTTTCTACTTCTGGTAGTTCTGGCATAATTATATATTAATATTGTATTATTTATTTAAGTTAAAAAAGATAATATTTATATATTAGAGATATACTCTATAAAATATATTTTTGGTATGAAAACAATCAATATTTGATTTAAAGATAAAGCTAATATGATAGCTAATTCATATAATATACATATGACTTATTTTCATTGGAAGATAATTTATTATTGTAGGAATTATTTTTTTCAATATTATATAATTCCTAATCTTAGAAATATAATAACATATTTAAATACTGTTATTAAGAAAAAGATATTTAATAGTATAGATATATATTTGTTATTTTCTAAGAAAATATTTTTTATGATTTCTAAAATTTCTTGTTTACCTAAACAAGTTGAATGTTTTTAATAAATATATATATTTAGTTAGATATTATATTGTAATTAAAAATTATCATTTCTTTCTATTTTTCAGTATATAGGTATATTTTGGATTTTATTTATAATATATTTGGTTATTTTATATAAATAATATTCATTTTTATGTGTAAGAGTTATATTTAATATAAATATATTTTTAATATTATTTTTTATTTTTGTTGAGTGATAAATAATTTTTAGATTTTTATCTTTATATAAAAAAATAATATATTGAATATATCTTAAAAAAAGAGATATATTTTTAATACTGTTATGTTTAATATGCAAATATATTTCATGTATGTAAGGAGGTACATTGATTAATTTACGCATTTTAAGATATTGTTCAAGACATCAATTGTATTTATGAATCATCAGATTATGTCATATATAATGTTCAGGATATTTAGTTTGTATAATTATTTCCTTTTTTTTTTTTGTAATACTTAATTTTTCTAAAATTTGATAATATGTTTGAGTGAAAGATTCTAGTGTAATATAATTATTACTATAAAGTAAATGATCAATGTTAAGAAAAATTATTAATGTAATATTTTTAATATTAGTTATATTATTTATAATATGAGTAGAAAGAAAAATTTTTTTTTTTGAATTAATTATATTTTTTAGGTTAATTTTAGGTAGAGTTTTTTTATTAATATTAATAATATTAGTATTAGGAAATATTTTATTAATAATATTGTAAAAATAATCTATACCTTTATTTAAGAATAATATTTTTTTTTGTTTACATATATAACATATTTTAAAAATATAATGACATTTATTACAAATAATTATTTTTTTATTTTGATTAAATGAATATTCATTATTACATGTTGGACAAATAAGTTTTTTTTTACATATAGTACATCATAATTTATTAGCATAACCAATTTTGTTTAAGATAATTAAAATATTATTTTTTACTAAATGTTTCTTAATAGTAGTTATTAATTGATTATTTAGTTTATTATTATAATTATTATTTTCATGAAAAATATTATTTTTAATATTAGAAAAATTATTTTGTGTTGAATGTTGAAGATATATTAATTTATATTTTTTAATTTTTACATTATAGTAACTTAAAATATTAGGTGTAGAAGATTCTAAAATAACAGGTATTTTTAATATTTTAGCTCTTATAAACAGAATATTTTTAATATTGTATAAAAATTTATTTTTTTCTTTATATAGTTGATCATGCTCATTATATATTATTATTAAAGATAATTGTATAAAAGGTAGAAATATTGCAGTTCTAGTACCAATAATAAGTAATTTTTTTTTTTTTAAAATATTTATTCATGTTATATATTTTTTTTTTTTAGTTAATTTAGAATGTCATATATCTAAATATTGTTCATATTGGAGAAAATTTTTTTTAATAATAAAATTTATATTTCTAATTGTAGGTACTAAAATTAAAATTTGTTTATGTTTTTTAATTAATTTATGTAATATAAGATGATATATTTTGTATTTTTTAGGTTTTATATATATATTAGATATAAAAAGTCATACAATAAATTTATTTAAAGATTTGTTAATTTTTTTATAAATATTTTTATATTTATAATATTTTATAGGTATTTCATTAATAAATGGTTTACTATCTTTAATAGTTGTATTAATATATTTAGGTTTATATTTAGGTATAATATTAAATAATAGTTGACCTAATGGATAAAAATAATATTTAGATACTATTATCATAGTTTTTAATAAATTTATTGGTATTAAGGAGTATTTATCAATAAGTTTATGTATATATTTAATATTATAATGAATATTTTTTTGAAATTGGTTTTTTTTATAAATATTAATTATAATTCCTGTAGTAATAGTATTTTTAAGAGGTACTTTTACTCTAGATCCTATTTCTATATTATTAATATGTTTTATTTTGTATATTAATTTAGGTATTTTTTTAGATGCAAATATTATTTGTAGTATAAACATAAATTTATTATATAATATGTAGTATAAATTGTTATATAAAAAATATAATTATATTAAGAGGGTATATAAATGAAAAAAAAGATTCATCCTATGATATCATCTATAAATATGATTTGTACTTGTGGTAATAGAATGATAATACAGTCTACATTAAAAAATAAAACTTTTAATTTAGATGTTTGTTATAAATGTCATCCATTTTATACAGGTAAACGAAAAATTACTGATATTAAAGGTAGATTAGAAGTATTTAAAAAACGATTAAATAAAATTAATTATTTTACTTAAAATATATTATAGTTTAAATACTAATTAAATATATATTAAATATATGATTTATATCATTAGATATTTATATATATATTTACATATATGATATATATATACATATTTTATATGTAGATATATATTATATTTATTTGTAGATAGATATTTATTTGTTTAATATTATTATATATTTTTTTAATATATATATTTATTGTTAATTAACATATTTTTTTTATTGATTCAATAAATGTGTGTATGTTTAAAGAACTTTTACCTATTAAAACACCATTAATATATTTATTTTTTACAATAGATAATATATTGTCTGGGGTAATAGATCCTCCGTATATAACTTTAGTGTGATTATTATTTATAGGGTTTACTTTATTTAAATATTGTTTGATATTTTTATGTATATTTTTAATATGTGATATATTAGCACTTCGTCCAGTACCTATAGTCCAAATAGGTTCATATGCTATAATAGTATTAATAAAAATATTAGTATAAGATTTTGTTATTCAATAATTAAGTTGTTGTATACATATTTTTAAACTTTGTTTGTTTATGTATTCATTTATATTTTCTCCTATACAGATGATAGGTATTATATTATATTTTTTACTAAGTATAATTTTTTTAAGAATTTTATAATTATTTTCATTATGCCATTGTTTCCTTTCAGAATGCCCTAAAATAACATATTTAATATTGTTGTCTTTTAACATGAGAGTAGATATTTCTCCTGTATAAGCTCCTTGTGTATGGATATCTATATTTTGAGCACATAATTTAATGTTATATATTTTATACTTAATAAGTAAATATTGTATATATGGTATATAAATAATAGGTGAGGCAATAATTATTGTTATTTTATTATTATTTATATTATTTTTTTTTCATGTTTTTAGATAATTTTTAATTTGTTGTTTATTATGGTTTAATTTTCAGTTAGCTATTATAATTTTCATGATAAGTAAATTAAATTATTTTTTTATTTATATTTATAATATATATAATAATATATAATATTATTTTTTTGAAATTTTTAATAAATATAACTAAATTAGTTTATATCTATATGATAAAAATTTTTAATAAAAATCCTATTTTTTCTGATATTATATGTGAATTATTAATGCCTAAAATAAATGGTATTTATATTGATGGTACATATGGTCAAGGTGGTCATACTACGTTGATTTTACAACATTTAGGTGGATTAGGTAAATTATATGCATTTGATAGGGATTTAGAAGCTGTTTCATTAGCAAAAAATATTTCTGATATAAGATTTAGAATAATACATAGTAATTTTATTTTTATTGATCATTATATCACTAAATATAATTTAGTAGGTAAAATTGATGGAATTTTATTAGATTTAGGTTTATCTAATATACAATTATCTAATAAATCTAGGGGTTTTTCTTTTATGTTAAATGGTCCTTTAGATATGAGAATGGATCAAACTTCTGGTATTACTGCTAGTCAATGACTTAATAGTGCGAGATATATTGATTTATTTAGGGTAATTAAATTTTATGGTGAAGAAAAATTTGCTAAACGTATTTCTAATAGTATTATTAATTATCGTAAATTAAAATATTTATCTATGACTCAAGAATTAGTATCTATTATTAAAGATAATATATATTCTAAAAAATATTATAAACATCCTGCTACTAGAACATTTTTAGCTTTACGTATTTATATTAATAATGAATTAAACAATTTATTAGAAATATTAAATATTGCTTATAAAATATTATCTACTAAAGGTAGATTGTTAGTGATTAGTTTTAATTCTTTAGAGGATCGAATAGTAAAAACATTTATTAATAATAAAGTAAATAGTACTAATTTAATTCTACCTGATTTACCTTTAAATGTTATGCAACTTAATATTATGTGTCCTAAAAAGATGAAAAAAATTGGTGTTTTTAAACCTAGTAATACTGAGATATTACGTAATATTTCTTACAGAAGTGCTATATTAAGAGTAGCTGAAAAATTATAAATATTTTTAGATATTTTATATGTAGTAATATATTTTTTCAATTTTTTATGTTTATAAATAATATATATTAATTTTATAACATATAATATAAATTATTAATTGGTTATATTGTTAGATTATTATGTTTTTTTTGTAAAGTTTTTTATATTATAAAATATAATTAATAATTAATAAATATATATATGATATATTTTATGTATGTTTTATTTATAAAATATATAATTTATTTTTTAAAAATAATATATATAATATATATTATATTGTCTTAAATAATTTAAATTTTTTTATAATGAGTTTAGTATGAAAATTAAACGTATATTATTGATATCAGATGGTGTAGGAGATCATATTTATCCTACTTTAGTAATAGCTAAATATTTTAGGTCTAAAAATAAAGATTTTAAGTGGATAAGTACTAAAACGGATTTATTAAATAGAGTTAATATAAAATACAAGTTTAATATTGAGTATATTACTTTATCTATATTTAAAAATAATATTTTTAAACAAATTATTAGTTTTTTTAAATATTTTAAATATATTTATGTAATGTTATCAATGTTAATTGAATATAAACCTGATTTAGTGATATGTATGGGAGGAATAATTTCTAATATTAGTATTATTTCTTCATGATTATATCGTACTCCTGTTATAGTACATGAAAAAGATGCATATATAAGTATATATAAAAAATATTTATATTATTTAAGTACAAAAATATTACAAACATATCCTGGTATAGATGATCAAGCAGTAACTGTAGGAAATCCTATTAGGCAAAATATTTTAAATATAGTAACTCCTAATATTCGTTTAAAAAATCGTCAGGGTATTATTAATATTTTAGTATTAAATGGTGCTGTAGGATCCTCATTAATTAATGATATTGTATATAATTCAATTGAATTTTTAGATAAAAATAAATTTTTTATTTTACACCAAATAGGCCTGAATAATAAAAATTGGTTATTAAATAAAAAAAAATATTCACATTATAATGTAATAGATTACATCGATAATATATCTGAAATATATAATAAAGTAGATTTAGTTATTAGTAGATCTACTTCTATTATGGTAAGTGAGTTGTGTACTGTAGGTATAGCTGCTATTTATGTACCTAAATCAAATACTGTTCAATATCGTAATGTTAAATTTTTAAAAGATTTAGGTGCTGCTTTTATTATTAAAGAGCATAAATTTAATGTTAAGTATTTATGTAAAGTGTTAAATAGTTTAAATCATCAAAAATTATATAAAATATCTAATTTATGTTATTCTACTCGTATTAATAATACTAATAAAATATTTTTTAGTGAATTAGAAAATATTGTTTAATTATTGGTAATATATTTATATTTACAAAAATAGGTGTTTTTTATTATTAATTATAATAAATTAATTGTTTATATTTAATTTAAATTATATTATTTTTGTATATATTATTAATAATATTATTATATATCTATATATAAAATATGTAAAAATTAATTATTTTTATATAATATATTTATATATAGATATAATTTTTATATTAATGAATAGTTTATTAATTTAATTTTTTAATTAATAGATTAATTTATATTATTAAATATTTTAGGTTTTGTTTGTATTGAAATAATTTTTATTGAATGTATTTTTTTTTGTATTAAAGATAAAATATTTTTTTTATTTTGAGTAAAATATATATATAAATATGGGTTATTAATAATTATTTGTAAAGTATTTTTATTAAAGTTAATTATTTTATATTGTTGATTTATAGTAGTAGGTGTATATTTATTTAATATATTATTTAAATTATTTAATATTTTAACTTTTTTTATTATATTAATTAAATAGATTATTTTTGTTTTTTTAAAAATATTATTAATTAGATGTGGATATTTTTTTTTAATCATTTTTAATTTTAGGTATTATATTATTTATAATATATTAATAAATGTTTTTAATATCTAAAAATATAAATATTTAGAATATTATTAAATATAATTTTATGTTTATAAAATTTTTTTCTTATTTATTTGACAAACAAATTACTAGAAGATTACTTTCTTTTTATAAGATCGTACAGAAAATTAATTTATTAGAATCTATTTATCAGAAATATACAGATATTCAATTAAAAGAAAATACTTATAGATATCGTGATTTATTATTATCAGGTAAAAAAAGTAAGTTTGATTTGTTACCTGAAATATATGCTAATGTAAGAGAAGCTAGTAAGAGAATACTCTATATAAGACATTTTGATGTTCAATTATTAGGAGGTATTATATTATACCATTCTTGTATAGCTGAAATGAAAACAGGAGAGGGTAAAACTATTACATCAACATTAGTTGCTTATTTAAATGCATTAGAAGGTAAAGGAGTTCATATAGTAACTATTAATGAATATTTAGCTAAAAGAGATTATCAATATAATTGTATATTATTTAAATTTTTAGGTTTGACTGTAGGTTTAAATTTATCTTATATGACACGTGAACAAAAAAAAAAGGCATATTTAGCTGATATTACATATAGTACTAATAGTGAATATGGTTTTGATTATTTAAGAGATCATATGGTTAATGTAATAGATAATAAAGTACAAAGATCATTATATTATGCATTACTGGATGAAGTAGATTGTATTTTGATAGATGAAGCACGTACACCGTTAATAATTTCAGGTAGTATTAATAATGATAATAAATTATTATCTCGAATTAATAGTATAATTCATAATTTAATTTTACAAGATAGAGATGATACTGAAACATATAAAGGTGTAGGTGATTTTATTATAGATGAAAAAATACGTCAAATTTATTTAACTGAAAGAGGGTTAGTTAAAATAGAAAATTTATTAATTGTAAATAAAATTATTAATATAGAAAATAAATTGTATAATTTAGAACATATTAATATTATGCATCATGTAATAATGTTATTAAAAGCGTATTATTTGTATAAAAAGAATGTTGATTATATTATTAAAAATAATGAGATTTTAATAGTTGATGAGCATACTGGTAGAATAATGTCAGATAGAAGATGGTCAGATGGTTTACATCAAGCTATTGAAATAAAAGAAGGTGTAGATGTTAAACAAGAAAATAAAATTTTAGCTTCTATTACTTATCAAAATTATTTTAGATTATATAAAAAAATATCTGGTATGACAGGTACTGCGTTAACTGAAGCATATGAGTTTAAGAGTATTTATGGATTAGATACTTTATCTGTACCTACTAATAAAACTCTTATTCGTAAAGATTTATCAGATTTAATTTTTTTAACTGAACATGAAAAAATATCTGCTATTATAAATGATATAAAAGAGAAAAATTTATTAGGACAACCAATTTTAGTAGGGACTTTATCTATAGAAAAATCTGAACTTATATCTGCTGCATTAAAAAAAATAGGTATATCACATAATATTTTAAATGCTAAATTTAATGAATCTGAAGCTTATATTATTTCACAAGCTGGTAAATTAGGTACAGTTACAATAGCTACTAATATGGCTGGTAGAGGTACTGATATTGTTTTAGGAGGTAATTTATATCTAGAAATTGAGTCTTTGTCACATAGTGTTACTAAAGTACAATATGAATTAATTAAAAAGAAATGAATATTACATAATAGATTAGTTAGAGAAAAAGGTGGTTTATATGTAATAGGTACAGAAAGACATGAATCTCGTAGGATAGATAATCAATTACGTGGTAGGTCAGGTAGACAAGGTGATCCAGGTATAACACGGTTTTATGTGTCTTTAGAAGATCCTTTAATTAGGTTATTTAGTACTAAACATGTAATAGGTTTTATGAGAAATATAGGTGTTAAATATGGTGAATTTTTAGAACATCCATGATTAAATAAAGCTATAGAAAAAGCTCAAAAAAAAGTTGAAAATAGAAATTTTGATTATCGTAAACAATTATTAGAATATGATAATATTATTAATAACCAACGTATTCTGATATATCAGGTAAGAGATTCTTTATTAGATTTTGCTCATATTAAATATATATTTTTATTGTATGAAGAATTTTTTATTGATTATCTTTTAAAAAATTTTAGTAAAACATTTATTTTTAATGTTACTAGTAGTAAATATATATATAAAAAATTTTTATCTTTGTTAAAAATAAAAATACTAATAAATTCTTGTATTGGTTTATATAAATATCAATTAAAACAATATTTAATATTATGTATGCATATTGCATATAATATAAAACTTATTAAATTAGGTGATACTGTTTTTTATTCATTAATACAAACTATAATGTTAGAAAATTTAGATATTTTATGAAAAGAATATCTCTCTTATGTAGAAAATTTAAGAGATAGTATTTATTTAAGAGGATATGCTGAAAAAGATCCTAAATTAGAATATAAAATAGAAACTTTTAAAATATTTACTAAAATGTTATTAGATTATAAATTAAATATAATTAAAATTATATATAATTTACCTATTAATATCCAGGAGATAAATAAATATATTTATTATATACGTTCTTCAAATAATTTTTTATAAGAAAATTATTATTTTATTAGTAAATTTAAATAATCAGATATATATGTAGCATTTATAGTTATGTTTTTTTTAAATATTTTGCTTGAATTAAAATTAGCATAATCAGAAATAATTTTTATACTAATAAAAGGTTTGTTAAAAATGAAACATGTTTGTGCTATTGATGTAGCTTCCATATCTACTAATGTAATATTTTTAAAAAGTTTGTATATTTTATTTATTTGTTTTTTTGTATGTAGGAAAGTATCTCCAGTAACAATATTTCCTGTATAGTATTTTTTTTTGTATAATAATAATTTTTTTTTAAAATATATTAAAATTTTATTATTACTAGTAAAATATTTAGGGTATTGAGGTATATGTCCTATATTATAGTTAAATGAAGTTAAATCAAAATCATGATAATAGAATTTTTCTATAAAAAAAATATTATGGTATTTATATTTTTTCATTAATATACCTGCAGTACCGATATTAATAATATATTTTATTTTTTTTCATCTACTAATAATTGTAGTAGCTATGGAAGCACATACTTTACCTATACCAGAAATTATTAGGATAATTTTTTTATTGTTTAATAAACCCCAGATAATTTTTATTTTGTTTATATATTTTATTTGAGTAATTTTAAGTGTAGTTAAAAAAATAGAAATTTCTTTTTCTAAAGCTACTATGATACCTATAGTCATAATATATATATATATATTAATAGATGAATGATTTATAATATAGTTATTAATATAATTATATTATGAAAAATATTTCTAGATCAATAAATATATATATGAAGTTCATTTATTTTTTATATATAAACTAAAATATAGTTTAATAATTTAAATTATGGAAGATAATAATATTTTATCAATTAAATGAAGACCACAATGTTTTCAAGATTTTGTAGGTCATAAATATATTATAGAAATTTTAGTAAATAGTTTAAATATAGGTAAGATTTATAATGCATATTTATTTTATGGAGATAGAGGAGTAGGTAAAACTAGTTTAGCTCGTGTATTAGCTAAAAGTATTAATTGTATTAAAGGTATTACAGTACATCCTTGTTTATTATGTGATCATTGTGTTAATATTTCTATAGGTAAAGCTATAGATGTAATAGAAATAGATGCTGCGACACGTACTCGTGTAGAGGATATTAAAGGTGTATTAGATAATATTTATTATTTACCTATGTCTATGCGTTATAAAATTTATATTATTGATGAAGTACATATGTTATCTAAGTATAGTTTTAATGCTTTTTTAAAAACATTAGAAGAACCACCACAACATGTTAAATTTATTTTAGCTACTACTGAATTTCATAAAATACCTGAAACTATTCAATCACGTTGTATGATATTTAATTTACGTACTTTAAATATTAAGTATATTAAAGAACGTTTAGCTTATGTTGCTGAACGTGAATCTATTATATTAGATAATAATGTTTCAGATGTAATAGCTACATTTGCTAATGGTAGTATGCGTGATGCTTTAATGATGATGGACCAATTAGTTATGTTGGATAGTAAATATAAACATATCAATATTCATAAAATTAATACATATTTAGGTATTGTAGATAATTTTATTATTTTATGTTTTATAAAGTATATTTGTTTAAAAAATACTAATAAAATTTATTTTTTATTAAAATATTTTGATAAAAAATATATTAATTATCATCAATTATATTTATTATTAATAAAGTATTTACATATAATTTTTTTATTATTAAATTTTACGAAGTTAAATGCCAAAGTTTTACATATTGATGAAAAATATTTTAAATATTTGTTGTATTTAGTAAAACATACTAATATTAATGCTATTAGTTATTATTATAAAGTATGTTTAATTGGTCAACAATATATAAAATATTTTCCTAATAGTAAAGTAAATTTTGAGTTTAGTGTTTTATGTATGTTATCTTATCCTGAAAATAATATTTTTTTAGATTTTTATAATTTGACTTAATTAGTAGTTATTATATATTATAGGAGTATATATTATTAATATTATTTATAAAAATGAATTTGTTTTTTAAAATAAATCTTATCTTTTATATATAAGGTACATTTATTTTATATATATATGATCTTATATATGATTTATTTAAATTTAATATTTTTTATGATTAGAAATAAAATATTATATTTATAAATATTTATTATATACTAGATATAGTGTTTAATTATTGTTAATATTGAGTATAAGGATTTTACATTTATGGAAAAAAAATATTATTTTCGTTCAGAAATTAAACAGTTATTACATTTAATGATTCATTCTCTTTATACTAATAAAGAAATTTTTTTAAGAGAATTAGTTTCTAATGCATTAGATGCTATTGATAAAGTAAAATATTTTTTGTTAACTAATTCGAATAAAACTTTATATAAAATATATGATAATAAAATTACTATTAGATTAGATCATCTTAAAAAAACTATTACAATTAGTGATAATGGTATAGGTATGTCGGAACAAGAAATTATAGATAGTTTAGGTACTATAGCTAATAGTAATACAAAAAAGTTTTTAGAACAAGTAGATTTTAATAAAGATTATTCTAATGTTAATATTATAGGGCAGTTTGGAGTTGGTTTTTATTCTTCTTTTATGGTTACTAATAAAGTAGTAGTACATACTAGATCTATTAAAGAAGAAGATGTTAATGCAGGTATATTATGAACTTCTCAGGGATTAGGACAATATACTATATCTCATTTATATAAAGAAGATTATGGTACTGATGTTATTTTATATATTAATGAGCAAAATAAATATTTTTTAGATGCTATTATTATTAAACAAATTGTACAAAAATATTTTAGTCATATTACTATACCTATTTATATTCATTATTATAATAATCATACAAAGACTCATAGTACTGAACATATAAATAATGAAAATAATTTATGGATTAAAGAGAAATCTAATATTACAGATCAAGAATATATTGATTTTTATAAAAAATTAACAAATAATTTAGGTAATCCATTAATATGATCTCATTCTAAAATAGAAGGAAAAATAAATTATAGTAGTTTATTATTTATACCTGATATTTCTCCATGGGATATTTGGAATAGGGATGAATATAAAAATAGTATTAAATTATATGTACGTAAAGTATTTATTATGGATGATTTTAAAAAAATTATTCCTATGTATTTAAGATTTGTACAGGGTATAGTAGATACTAATGATTTACCTTTAAATATATCTAGAGAGTTATTACAAGATAATGTATTATTAAATACATTAAAACTTTTATTAACTAAAAAGATACTTAAATTATTACAAGAATTATCTAATAATATAGATAAATATATTCTTTTTTGGATACAATTTGGTAATATTTTTAAAGAAGGTTTAGCTGAAGATATTGATAATAAACAACAAATATCTAGTTTACTTAGATTTCATTCTTCTTTTTTAAAAACAGATAAAGAATATACATCATTAGATGATTATTTGTCACGTATGAAGGCAGGACAGGATAAAATTTATTATTTAACATCTGAAACATATATAACTGCTTTTAATAGTCCTCATTTAGAAATGTATAATAATAGAAATATAGAAGTATTATTATTATGTGATAGAATTGATGAATGGATGATGACTTATTTAACTGATTATAAAAATATTCAGTTTAATTTAATTAGTAAAGATTATGAATTAAATAAAAATATGATTGATGTTTCATCTAAAAAAATTATAGATATAGATGAAAAAAATTTTCTTGGTTTAGTAGATCGTATTAAAAAGATATTAGGATCTTTAGTAAAAGATGTAAGGATAACTAATCGTTTAGAAAATTCTCCTGTGATTTTAGTTACTGATACTAATGAAATAAGTACGCAGATGTCAAAATTATTAACAGCAGCTGGTAAAAAGGCTCCTCAGATTAAATATTTTTTTGAAATTAATGTACGTCATTTATTAATTAAATATATTAATTCTATTATAGATGAAAGATTATTTAAACAATGGGTATTTTATATATATTATCAAGCTTTATTAGTAGAAAGTAATACATTGAATAATCCAGCTGAATTTATTAATATAACAAATAATTTAATTTTAGGTATTATTATTAAATAATATTTTTTTTACTATAAGGTAGTGTTTTTTACTAATAATAATTACAATAATAATCATTATTTATAGTGTTTATTATTGTATATAATTTTTTAGTTTTTAGTAAAAGGAAAAAAAATATTTTTAATATGTCTTTTTAATCTATTAGATATTTTAGTATGTGTTTTTAAAAAATTGATAGTATTATTTTTACCATGTCCTAATTTAATATGTTTATAATAATATCAAGTACCTGTTTTATAAATTAAATTATTTTGTATACTTAATTCTAATATTTCTTTATGTTTATTAATGCCTATATTGTATAAAATTTGGAATTCAGCTTGTTTAAATGGTGCTGATACTTTATTTTTTACTACTTTTACTCTTGTTTCGTTACCTATAATTTCATTATTTATTTTGATATTACTTATTTTACGTATATCTAATCTAACAGAAGAATAAAATTTTAAAGCATTTCCTCCTGTAGTAATTTCTGGATTACCAAAAATAACGCCTATTTTCATACGTATTTGATTAATAAATATTAATAATATATTAGATTGTTTTATATTACCAGCTAATTTACGCATAGCTTGACTCATCATACGAGCACTGAGTCCTAAATGATAATCTCCCATTTCGCCATCTATTTCAGCTTTAGGTGTTAAAGCAGCTACTGAATCTATAACAATTACATTAACACTTTTAGAAATAGCTAAGGTATTACATATTTCTAATGCTTGTTCTCCATAATCAGGTTGTGAACATAATAACTCATCTAGTTTTACTCCTATTTTTTGTGCATATATAGGATCTAATGCATGTTCAGCATCTATAAAAACACATATTTTATTATTTTTTTGTGCTTCAGCTATAATTTCTAAAGTTAATGTAGTTTTACCTGAAGATTCAGGTCCATAAATTTCTATAATACGTCCTGTAGGTAAACCACCTATACCTAAAGCGATATCAAGTGTTAATGATCCTGTAGAAATAGTTTCTATATCTTGTAATTTATTTTTGTCTAATTGTATTAATGTTCCTTTACCGAAATGTTTTTCTATTTCTTTAATTGCTGTTTGTATATTTTCTTTTTTTTTATTTTGAATAGACATATATAATATAAAGTATTGTAAGTAAATTTGTATGTTGTTTATATATATCATATATATATCATATATAATATTTAGTAATATAATTATTATAGATAATTATTTTAATAATTTTATTTTTTATTTATATTTATAGAAACTTATCTATTTATAAAATACTATATATATAATAACATTTTTAATATAAATATAATTTTAATATGTTAATTAAATCAATAGAAGAAATACGTTTAATGTTCATAAAGTTTTATCAATTATATGGACATAAATTATTACCTAGTAGTTCTTTAGTACCTAATTTTAAAGATAAAACATTATTATTTACAAATGCAGGTATGAATCAATTTAAAGATATTTTTTTAGGTAAAACAAATATTAAATATAAAAGAGTTATAACGATTCAACGTTGTTTACGTGTTAGTGGTATATTTGATGATTTTGATAATGTAGGTACTACTAATAGACATAATACTTTTTTTGAGATGATGGGTAATTTTAGTTTTAATAATTATTTTAAAAAACATGCTATTTTATATGCTTGAAAATTATTAACAGATAAAAAATATTTTTCTTTAGATAAAGAAAAATTATTTGTTACAGTACATATTAGTGATATGGAATCTTATTATATTTGATTAAATTACATAGGTATACCTAAAAATAAAATTTTAATGTTAGGGGAAAATAAATATTTATCTAATAAAATAATTAATGATGATAATTTTTGGACTTTAGGTAAACTAAATGTATGTGGTACTAGTACTGAAATATTTTATGATCTTTATAATAAAGGGTATAATCATATTTTTAATAAAAATAGTTTAAGTAAAGATGATAATAAATATTTAGAATTATATAATATTGTTTTTATTCAATATTACATTAATAATGTAGGTGAAATATGTCCTTTATCTAAAAGATTTGTGGATACTGGTATGGGTTTAGAAAGGATAACGTCGGTACTTCAACATGTTTCTTCTAATTATGAAATAGATCTTTTTGTAAAAATTAAAATATTTTTATCAAAAAAATTTAATGTTAAGATTACTAATAATAATCTTTATATTTTTAATATAATTTCTGATCATTTAAGAAGTATTATTTATTTAATATTAGATGGTGTTTTACCTACTTCTGATAGACAAGGTTATATATTAAAAAAATTTATTAGACGTGTTATTAATTATATTCGAATATTAGGTATTAAAACACATATTATTTATTTATTAATATCTGATCTTATTAAGATATTAAATGTAAGTAAATATTATTTACATGATATAAATATAGATTTTATATGTAATATAATTTATAAAGAAGAATTAAAATTTCATAATACTTTATTAAAAGGTATGAAAATTTTTAAAAACTTTATTAAAGTAAGTAGTATTCAAAAATATTTAGATAGTAATTTTTGTTTTGAATTATATGATACATATGGGTTACCTATTTATGTTATTTGAGATATTTGTAATTATTATAATATTAAATATAATTTACAAAAATTTTCTTATTTACTTTCTTTACAAAGAGTAAGATCTAGGTTAAATAATATGTTAAATAAAACATTTTTTGATATATTAAAAAAATTTTCTTTGATTACAGTAGTCAAAAAATTTAGATATAATTTTTGTATTACAATAGTTGATTTAATAGTTTTTGATAACTGTATTTTTAATAAGATATTAGTTAATACGGTATATTATTGTATAGTTTTAAGAAAAACTTTGTTTAATATTAAGGAAAGTATAAAAAATAATAAATCTATCATTATTTATAATAATAATCAGAATAATTTATTTATTGTAAAAAAAATTATTATTATTAATAAATGTATATTACATATAGGTTATATAGTTAGAGGTAGTATAAATATTAGTGATTTGGTTATTATTAGACAATATTAATTGTCATAAATATATTATTTAATATTAAATATTTTAATATATCTATTGTTGTTATATATATGTTTATATTATATAATATATTTATTTTTAAAAAATTATATAATTTTTTATAAGTTAACTAATTGTAGTAACAATATAATAATATTATATAAATAGTATTAAAAATGTTATAATTTAATATATAGTAAAACTTAACATTATAGATAATATTTTTATAATTATAGGTGAGATGGCCGAGAGGCTTAAGGCGCTCCTCTGCTAAGGGAGTATACATTAGTATCGAGGGTTCGAATCCCTCTCTCACCGTATATATATAGCATCCGTAACTCAGTAGGATAGAGTACTCGGCTACGAACCGAGTTGTCAGGGGTTCGAATCCTCTCGGATGCGTTTTATTTGTTTATATGTTAGTTTTTTTTGATTTTTATAAATCTATGCCTACTATAGAAAGTTTTATGATAGATCATACTAAAATTAAGGCTCCATCTATACGTTTAGTAAAGATAATTAATACACCTAAAGGTGATTATTTATATATTTTTGATTTACGTTTTTGTGTACCTAATGTAGAAAAAATGGCTATACAGGGTATGCATACATTAGAGCATTTATTAGCTAATTATTTTAGGGAATATATTGATCAAGATAAAATATATACTAATTATGTAACTAAAAATGTTTATCGTAAAGTAATAGATATATCTCCTATGGGTTGTCGTACAGGTTTTTATTTAGTTTTATTAAGTGATGTTTTGGAAAGTATTATATTTATTAATCTAATAATAGATTCTTGAAATAAATCTATGTTAAAAATTAGTAAATTGACACATGATGAAGAAATACCAGGAGCTAATATTTATCAGTGTGGTTCATATTTATTACATTCTTTATCTGAAGCTCAAGATATAGCTAATATGATTTTAATGAAAAAAATTTTAATACTTGATAACAAAGATATATCATTTACTGTACCTAATTAATGTTAAGAGACTATTAATATATAGTTTTATAAAAAAAATAATACACCAAGATTTTTATCTTGGTGTATTATAATTATACAAAATCATAAACAAAACCTACAGAAAATATATGATCTTTTGGTAATCCTATATAAAATTGATTATCACGAATATTAAGAATATTATTTATTCTATAATTAGTGTATGCATAAACATGATTATTAAAATGATATAATAATCCTAAATTAAGATATTTATCTAAATCCATATTAGACATAGTTTTTACATCTGTATCAATTTCTATTGATTTAATATTTTTTGCATATGTTTGTATAAATTGTATAATGGGTTCAAATGAACCTGCTTTATATTTTATTAAAACAGTAAAATGATTAGCGTTTGCGTAACCTATTTTTTCACTATATGCATGATATTCATCATCGAATATTTTAACGATACCATACATTGGTAATATAGCTTGTCCTATGCTGTAACTAGTACCTATATATCAATTATTTTTATTGTATTTAGCTCCTATAATTCAACCATAAGTAGTAGGAGTATTTTCTTCAAAAAATATTCTTCTCATATAATCATTATCTTTTTTAGGATTATATGGATGAAATAATCTACAATCTCTAGATTGTATTGCATAAGCAGCAGAGATATCTATATTTAATGGTGTTGTATATGTTATTTGCCCACCCATACCTGCTTTACTAGATTTTAATATTTCTGGTATTTCTGTACCTCTATTATTAGGATTATAATATTGTAATTTAATTTTGAATTTTTTTATAATTGGGTTTTCTGCGAATGTAATACTGTTATAGTAAGTTCATGTATTACTAAGTATATATGTTAAGGTATCAAGTTTAATAAAATAACTATGATTATATGGTAATATATGACTATATGTTAATATATCATATATAACAGTATAATTTCTACCGTAACTTAAATCACCTCATTGTTTATGATGTATACCTACATATGATAATAATGAATTGTGATATAAATTATTTATTGTGCTAATACTGAAGTTTTCAGTATTTTGATCTAAAGATTGTATATTAAATAATCATTTAGCGTAAGTATATATATTATTATTATTAGTATTTGATTTAACATTAAATCCTAATTTAATATTTTCTGTATCTTTTTGATATATTAAATTTTGATTAGGGAATGAATTGATGCTATATATAGATCCTATTAATTTAATGTAATTGTAATGTTGTGCTTGGGTTTTATAAGTAGTAATTATTAATAATGTTAATATGAATATATTTTTTAGATATTTATACATTTTTTACTCAAAAATTTTATTATGTTATAGAATTTTATATGATTATATTGATAATTAAAAATTAATATATTTAGGATATCTTGGAAATGGTACTATATCTCTAATGTTTTGGATTTTAGTTATGTACATTAATAATCTTTCAAAACCTAATCCATATCCTGCATGAGGTATAGTTCCATATTTTCTTAAATCTCTGTATCATCAGTAATGTTTTTTTTGTAATTTTTTTTCTGTAATATTTTGGTCTAATTTTTGTAAATTATGTTCTCTTTCTGATCCTCCTATTATTTCTCCTATATATGGAACTATAATATCCATAGATGATACTAAATTAGTAGTATTATTACTCATATAAAATGATTTTATAGATTTAGGAAAATTTTTAATAATTATAGGTGATTTGAAATATTTTTCGGTAAGATATTTTTCATGTTCAGTAGAGAGATCTATACCTCATATAATAGATGTTTTAAATAAAGATTCCTTTTTTTTTAAAATTTTAATAATGTCTGTATAGTTAATCTCTATAAATTTTTTTTTAATAATATTAGTAATGAAATAGTTATTATTTTGTTTATGGTATTGATATAAATAATTAATTTCTTCATGATGTTTATTTAATATTTTTCTTATACAATATGATAACATGTCTTTTGATAAAGTAATGATATATTTTAAATTAGCATAAGCAATTTCTATTTCTAGCATTCAAAATTCTGCAAGATGTTTTTTAGTGTTTGAATTCTCTGCTCTAAATACAGGACCAAAATTATATACTTTAGATAGAGAACATGCATAAGCTTCTAAATTAAGTTGTCCTGATACTGTTAAATATGCTGGTTTATTAAAAAAATGTTTTTTATGTTTAATTGTTTTTATTTGAAACATTTTACTATTATTTTCAGTATCTACTGATGTTAAAATAGGTGTAGGTATTCACAAAAATTTTTTTTTATGTAAAAAATGATGAAGGTAATGTCATAAACTATTTCTTATTTTACAAATAGTATTTATAATTTTTGTACGACTTCTTAAGTGAGCATGAGTTCTTAAATATTTTAAAGTATGATATTTAGGTGTTATAGGATATTTATTAGAATCGTTAATTGTACCTATAATTTGTATATTATTAGCACTAATTTCTTTTTTTTTATGTATAAAATTATATTTAATAACACCTCATATAATTATTGAACTACCATTAGTTATATTTTGACTATAATAGTTATAATTTTTGATATTATTTTTTTTAAAAATAATTTGTAAAGGAGTAATTGATGATCCATCTATAATATCTAGAAAAGTAATACCTATTTTAGATATTCGTTTTGTTTTTACTCATCCATATATTTTAATTTTTTTAGTGTGTAATTTATAATTTATTTTAATTTTTTTTATTTCTGATATAGTTAGTCAATACATAGTTATTTATATTATTATAATATTTGTTTTATATGTAAATATTTATTAAATATATAAGTAATAAATATATATTTTAATTAGTATTTTTATAATAATAAATATTAATTTTTCTTATTTGTTTTATTTAATCATATACAATTATGATATGTTTTAAGTATATATATTAAATAATTTTTATGTAGTATTAGATCTTTAGATGATATATATTTTATATAAGTATTATGTTTTTTTTTAAAATAAATAGATTTTTTTTGATTATTTTTTAAAGAAATAGGTATTTTTTTTTGTTTACGTGTCATATTTAAGTAAATTATACTTAATAATTTACTATCTAATAATGCATTATGTTTTTTTCTTTGGATATGATTTATATGATATCTTTTTTGTAAAGTATCTAGATCATTTTTTTTCCCAGGAAATAATTTTCTTGCTATTAATAATGTATCTGTAATAGTACATATTTCTTTTATATTAGTATATTTATGATTTATTAATTTTAATTCATGTTCTATAAAAGAAATATCAAATTGTGCATTATGTATTAATAATTCTGTATTTTTAATAAAATTAATTAATTTGTCTGCTATATTTTTGAAAATAGGTTTATTTATTAATTGTTGATTATTAATACCATGTATTTTATATGCATTTATGTCAATTTTTCGATTAGGATTTAAATAAAAATGTATAAATTGATTACTTATTTTTTTATTAATAATTTTTATTGCTGCAATTTCAATAATTTTATGATTTATAAAAGGTTTATCTTCAATAAAATTAATGCCTGTAGTTTCAATATCTAATACTATTTGTGTTTTCATATAGTATATTATGTTAATATGTTATAAATTTTTGTTAATTATTGTGTCATAATATATTGAAAATATGTATGTATACGGATGGATCTTGTATAAGAAATCCTGAATTGGTGGTAGTGTCGCGATATTGAAAAATTAATAATATATATAAAAAAAATTTTCTGTTGGATATTATGATGCGACTAATAATTGTATAGAATTAATGGTTGTTATTGTATAATTAAATATTTATTAATAAATCAATATGATTATATATTAGTATACTACTGATAGTAGTTATTTATATTAAAGTATTATAAAATAAATGTATATATGGGATAAAAATAATTGACGTATTACTAATAATAAATTAGTAAAAAATAAATATTTATTATTAAAAATATATTATTTAGTTATTTATAGTAAAATTTATTGATTTTTATTGAAATATCATAAAAATAATGTAGTAAATAATTAATGTGATCAAAAAATATTTACTTCTGTTTATAATATTATTTATATAGATTTAATAATTTCTTTTAAGTATGTATGTTAGATATTTTATCTATTTTTTATTTATATATTAAATAATATCTTTTAATTTTATTAAGTAATTTTTTCATAGTAAGTATTAGAAATTTTTTATATTATATAAAATTTTGGTTTAAATATAATTAGATAATATATATTATATATGAAGTATATGTTTATAACATGATATTTAGTTTATTATTAAATAGAAAAGTTATTTTATTATATAGAAATATTTAATATAATAATTAATATTATATTTGTGATAGGTGTTATGTTTATGAAAAAAATATTAGGTAAGTTATTATTGTTGTGAAAATTTTTATTTTTGTTGTTTTTTTTTTATATTATATATTTAGTGGATATAACAAATAGTATCAATTTGGTTTCAAATGCTTATACTAATAAAGAAAATAAAACATTATTACTTGATTTAAATGGGTATATTAAAGAAAAACCTTTATTAAATAAAAGTTATTTATGTGAGAGTATAATTAATTTACCATTAGTTAAGTATAAAAAATGTAAAGAAATTTCTTTATTTTTTTTAGTAGCTTTAATTAAGCAAGCTAAATATGATAGTAGAATTACAGGTATTGTTTTATTTTTAGATAATTTTTTAGGAGGTAATAATGTTGTATTAGAAAATTTAGGTAAAGCTTTACATGATTTTAAAAAATCAGGTAAATTTATTTATGCTGTAGGTAATAGTTATACTCAAAATCAGTATTTTATAGCTAGTTATGCAAATAAAATTTATATTACACGTAATGGTTTTATAGAATTATATGGTTTACATATAGTTAATTTATATTATAAAGATTTTTTAGATAAATTTGGATTTAAAGTACATATTTTACGTCATGGAGAATATAAATCAGCAGTAGAGCCTTTTTTACGTAATAGTATGTCATCTCATGTTAAAAAAAATAATGCTTTTATTCTTCAAAATATTTGAGATGAGTATGTAAATACTATTGCTAATAATAGATATATATCTAATATACAAATGCATAAATATTTAGATAATTATAACAATAATTGATATAAAGAAATTGATAATAATATAGCTCAATATGCATATAAAAATTGTTTAGTAGATTATGTATTGGATAAAAAAGAAATAAATAATATTAATGATATAATTGGTATTTTTGGTTCTGATAAAAATAATAAAAATATTAATTATATTAGTATTTATCATTATTCTTTAGATAATGAAAAATATGTTAGTTATTTAAATAATATGTATCAAATATATTTACAAAATAATTTTTTAACTAAATTAATTAAAGATAATAATGTAGATAAAGATGTAGATGATATTAATAAAATAAAAGATACAATAGCTATTATAGTTTTAAATACTTCTTTATTTCATTTAAATAAAAATAGAAGTACTTCGTATGTTGAAAAAGATCTTATGTTTATTATTAATAGTATACGTTATGCTTCTGTAGATACTAATAATAAAGGTTTAATATTATATATTAATAGTCCCGGTGGGGATTATATAACGTCTAAATTAATATATGATATGTTGTTATATTATAAATCTTTTAATAAACCTATAGTAGTAGTTATGGGTGGTATGGCAGCTTCAGGTGGTTATTATATTGCATCTGTAGCAGATTATATATATGCTAGTAAATATACTATTACTGGATCTATAGGTGTATATTCTATACATTATACTTTAAAAAGTATATGAGATATGTTAGGAATACATGAGGATTATGTTAGTAATAAAGGTTATGATCATTCGTTTCAATTAGGTGATTTATCATATCAATTAAAAAATATATTTATGCCATTTTTAGAAAAAAATTATTTAGATTTTTGGAAAATAGTTTTACGTTCTAGATATAAAGATATAAATTTTAATGATATTGATCATGTTACTAATGGAAGTATATATACTGGATATATGGCTAAAAAATATGGTTTAATAGATGATATAGGAGATATAAATACTGCTATTTATAAGGTAGCTTCGTTAAGTAAATTAAAATCTTTTAAAACACATTGATATACGTATAAATATAATAAATTTCAAAAGTTATTAATAAATTTAGATATTTTTAATTTATTTAATAGTAATAATATTAGTAATATATATAACAAAATTAAATATTCTTTTGGTTATTTATTAGTTCAATTATACACAAATACTATAAAGGATAATAAAAAGTTACTTTATGATTATTTTGTAAATAAAGATAAATATATTTATATGTTATGTGATCGTTGTGATATACAAAATAATTAATATAAATAAAATATTTATGGTATATATTTTATACCATATTGATAGTAGGTATATATATGATTAATATAGGTATTAATGGTTTTGGTAGAATAGGTCGTTTAGTTTTACGTAATTTGTTAAAAAGAACAAATTTTAATATAGTAATGATTAATGATGTAGTTGATATAAATTATATTGCTTATATGTTTAAATATGATTCTACTCATGGTGTTTTTAATGGTGATATACAAATTAAGGAAAATTTTTTATTAATAAATGAACATAAAATATATATTACTTTATATAAAGAGCCTAAATATATACCATGATATAAATATAATGTAGATATAGTAATTGAATCTACAGGTATATTTACTAGTAAAGTATTTCTAGATCATCATATTATATATGGTAAAGCTAAAAAAGTTATTTTAACTGCTCCTACTATAGATAGTAATATTCCTATGTATGTTATGGGTGTTAATAATATTGATTATAAAGGTGAATTAATTGTCTCTAATGCATCATGTACTACTAATTGTTTAGCACCTATTTTAAAAGTATTACATATGAATGTAGGTGTAGTAGAAGGATTTATGACTACTATACATGCTGCTACAGCTACACAAAAAGTAGTAGATAGTCATTCTTTAAAGGATTGAAGAGGTGGTAGAAGTGTATTGAATAATATTATTCCATCTACTACAGGAGCTGCTAGTGCTATAGGTAGTATTATACCTGATCTTAAAGGTAAAATTACTGGTATGGCTTTTAGGGTACCTACTAATAATGTTTCAGTAATAGATGTTACTTTAAGAGTTTTAAAATCTATTAATTATGAACAATTATGTAACTATATGTTAGTTGCTTCACAATGTTCATTATTTAATATTTTAGGTTATATAGATGAATATATAGTATCTAGTGATATTAATGGTATGAGATTAATATCTATTTTTGATGCTAAAGCTAGTATGATATTAAATGATAAATTTATTAAAGTAGTATCATGGTATGATAATGAAGTCGGTTATTCAGATAAAGTATTAGATTTAGCTTCATATATATATAATTATATATCAGTAGATTAATATATATATTTTTTTTATTATATTTATATATTTCTAATTTATGTATTATATAGTATAATACTACTAGATAGTAAATCTAAGTAGATATACGTATATTTTTAAAAATATCTATTTATTATTATTGTAAATAGACATATTTTTTAAAAATTTAGTAGTTTATGTAATAAGTTTTGTTTTTATTTATAGTATCGAAAAAATATGGAGATGTAGTTAGATGTCTAGAGTAAAAGGTAATGTTAAATGGTTTAATGAATCTAAAGGATTTGGTTTTATTACTCCTATAGATAGTGATAAAGATGTATTCGTACATTTTTCTGCTATACAAAGTAGTGGTTTTAAAACTTTAACAGAAGGACAATCAGTAGAATTCGAAATTACTGAAGGTGCTAAAGGTCCTTCAGCTATTAATGTAGTACCTTTATAAGGTATAATAGGTGTATAGTTAGATACTTAATTTTAATATATATATATAAATATATTAATAATAATATGATTTTGACTACTAGTTTAGTTAGTATATGTATTTTATATTATTTATATAAATTTTTAGTATAATTTAATAAGATTAGGTATCTAATTATTTAGATAAAATGTTTTTTTGTAATATATGTTTTTAGTAATCTTCTGATTTATATATTAAATATATTACTTTATTTAATTTGTTTAAGTATTAGTTTAGTCTACAAAAAGTATTACATATAATGTACATTTATGAGTTATTTATTGTTATTAACAAATAATTCATTATGTACATTATGTTTTTTAAAAAATATATTTTTTTTGCAATTGTATTATTGGTATTTATGTGTTACATAATAATACATTATATATATATATAATGTATTATTATGTAACACATAAAT